>CAZEQG010000226.1:4858-5670 GCA_964514295.1 uncultured Alphaproteobacteria bacterium | reverse complement strand
CGCCTATCGCCTGGGGCGCTACTGGCGTCCCTACCATGAGGCGCTGGAGCAGGAAGTGACGCGCCTGCGCGCGCGCATCCGCGAATGCGTGGAGGCGCGGGGCGGCGAGGTTTCGGCCCGGGCCCGCGCCGCCAACATCGGGCGGCTCTATCTCGGCCTCGACGGCGAGGGCCGGCGCCGCTTCCTGCAGGTGCTGGCGGAGGATTTCGCGGCCGACCCCGATGCCCTCTACGCCGAGATCAAGGGCTACGACCCGTCGCTGCCGGCGGCCGACCGGCTGGCGCTGGAGGACAGGCTGCGGGCCGCGCTGGCCGCCCCCCGGGTGGCCCTGCTGCGACAGTTCAATGCCCTGCCGGAGGGCACCAAGTTCGTGGTCGACCTGCGCGCCGACCTGCTGCGCGAGATCAAGGGCGATCCGCATCTGGCCGCCCTCGACCGCGACATCGAGGCGCTTCTGGCGGACTGGTTCGATGTCGGCTTCCTGGAGCTGCGGGCGATCTCCTGGAATTCGCCGGCCGCCCTGCTGGAAAAGCTGATCGCCTACGAATCGGTGCATGAGATCCGCTCCTGGAGCGACCTGCGCAACCGGCTGTCGGGCGACCGGCGCTGCTATGCCTTCTTCCATCCGCGCATGCCCGAGGAGCCGCTGATCTTCGTCGAGGTGGCGCTGGTGCAGGGGCTGTCCGGCTCGATCCAGGCGCTGCTCGACGAGGGTGCGCCCGAGCAGGACCCGCGCAAGGCCGATACCGCCATCTTCTATTCCATCTCGAACACGCAGGTCGGCCTGCGCGGCATCAGCTTCGGCAACTTCC
>CAZEQG010000226.1:0-4761 GCA_964514295.1 uncultured Alphaproteobacteria bacterium | reverse complement strand
TCGACCGGCGGCTGGCGGAGGCGCCGGAGGATCTGCTGGCCGCCGAGGACCGGGCCGCGATCGCCGCCGTTGGCCAGGGCGAGGGGGTGGCGGGGCTGAAGGCCGTGCTGGCGCGGCAGGACTGGCTCGACGACGCGGCCGCCGCCGCTGCGCTCGAACGCCCCCTCACCCGGCTCTGCGCCAGCTATCTGCTGGAAAAGCGGCCGGACGGGCGGGCAAGCGACGCGGTGGCGCGCTTCCATCTCGGCAATGGCGCCCGGATCGAGCGGCTGAACTGGCGCGGCGACCTGTCGCCCAAGGGCGTGAAACAGGCGGCCGGGCTGATGGTGAACTACCTCTACGACCGCGCCGAGATCGAGGAGAACCACGAAGCGTATGCCCGCGACGGCGCGATCGCCGTCTCGGCCGCCGTCCAGGCCCTGGTCGATTCCCGCGCCGCCCGCACCAGGGTGCGCGGCCGCCGGCTGGGCGGGCTGCTTAAGGCCGGGTGAGCCGGCAGAACGTTCGCCTGCGCCGACCTTGATCCCGTCCCGCCCTCACATGGGCGGCACGGTCGGGGATCTGCGCCTCCTACGTGTGGTGCGGGAATCGATGGAGGATTAATGTATCTATTGGATGTTTGTCAGACTGTCATGCATTGTATTGGACGCTAGCGGCTCACCAGAACAGACCCTGCGAAGGTGTCCCGCCGATGGGAGGCTTGCATGACCAAGAGGCGGCGCAACCGGGGCGAGAAGAAGAAGCCGAGTATCGTCTATTACAAGGGCACCGATCTTCGGAACCGACTGAACCTGGGACATGCAACGGGGGCATTCGGTATTGCGTATTCGATCCTCACCCTGGGTGGACTCTTCAAGGGCTTCAGCCTGTATCCCGGCGCCATCGCCAAGACCATCGGAAAGGGCATCGAAGATGGGCACGCCATGGCCTTCATGCTTGATTTGGCGGGAGACGAACTCACGACAACCGGCATGGGCAGCACGGGCTGGGTCTTTAACAGCGGGACCCTGAGGACCATGCCCTGGGCGCGGCAAACCACAAACGCCACCACATATCTGTATTATACAACCGGTGACGACCTCGCGCAGCGCTTTGCCGCCGTGCGTGACGAACTTGAAGATCAGCCGGCAGGCTATGGCCTGCTGACACCGAACCTGCCCGGACGCGATCGCCGGGAGAACTGCATCAGTTCCACCCACTATATCGTCTACAGAATGGGAATGGGCTACTGGGTGTCCACCAAGGGCCTATGGGTGCCGTCCTTCAGCAACACCATGACCTGGATGGCAACGAAGTTCTCCGCCTGGAAGTACCTGCGGGTTGACAGCGCCAACACACATCTGCCGGACTGGCGGGGCTGACACCCGGCCCGTTGGGCGCCCCTGTCGCCCTACAGGATGAACCGGCTGAGGTCGGCGTTCCGGGCCAGATCACCGACCTGGCGGCGGACGAAGGCGGCGTCGATGGTCACGCTCTGGCCGCTGGCCTCGCCGGCCTCGAAGCTCACATCCTCCAGCAGCTTCTCCAGCACGGTGTGGAGCCGGCGGGCGCCGATGTTCTCGACCGTGGCGTTGATGGTGGCGGCGAGTTCGGCGAGCGCCTCCACGGCATCCTCGGTGAAGGTGAGCGCCAGCCCCTCGGTCGCCATCAGCGCCTTGTATTGGCGGATCAGGCTGTTCTCAGGCTCGGTCAGGATGCGCCGGAAATCCTCCCGGCCGAGCGGCTGGAGCTCGACCCGGATCGGCAGCCGGCCCTGCAGTTCCGGCAGCAGGTCGGAGGGCTTGGCGAGATGGAAGGCGCCAGACGCGATGAACAGCACATGGTCGGTCTTCACCGGCCCGTGCTTGGTCGCAACCGTGGTCCCCTCGATCAGCGGCAGCAGGTCGCGCTGCACGCCTTCCCGGCTGACATCGCCGCCCCCGCGCAGCTCGGAACGGGCGGTGATCTTGTCGATCTCGTCGAGGAAGACGATGCCGTTCTGCTCGACGGCGCGGATCGCCTCGGCCTTCACCTGCTCGGCATCGAGCAGCCGGTCGCTCTCCTCGGCCACCAGCACCTCGTAGGACTGGGCGACCGTCATCTTGCGCGGACGGCAGCGCCCGCCCATCGCCTTGCCCAGCATCTCGCCCAGGTTCAGCATCCCCATCTGGGCGCCCGGCAGGCCCGGAATGTCGAAGGTGGGAAGCTGGAAGCCGCCGGGATCGGCCGTCTCGATCTCGATCTCCTGGCCGGCCAGCTTGCCCTCGCGCAGCAGCTTGCGGAACTTCTCGCGCGTCTCCCGCCCGGCATTGGCGCCGACCAGCGCGGTCAGCACCCGCTCCTCGGCCGCCAGCTCGGCCTTGGCATGCACTTCCCGGCGCAGCCGCTCGCGCGTCATGCCGATCGCCACCTCGACCAGGTCGCGGGCGATCTGCTCGACATCGCGCCCGACATAGCCGACTTCCGTGAACTTCGTCGCCTCCACCTTCAGGAAGGGCGCCTGGGCCAGCTTGGCCAGGCGGCGGGCGATCTCGGTCTTGCCGACGCCGGTCGGGCCGATCATCAGGATGTTCTTGGGCAGCACCTCGTCGCGCAGGTCCTCCGGCAGCTGCTGGCGGCGCCAGCGGTTGCGCAGCGCAATCGCGACCGCCTTCTTGGCGGCGGCCTGGCCGACGATGAAGCGGTCGAGTTCGGAGACGATCTCGCGCGGACGGAAGGCGGTCACAGCGACTCCAGCACGATCGAAGTGTTGGTGTAGATGCAGATGCCGGCGGCGATCTCCATGGCCCGCCGGGCGATCGCCTCGGCCTCCATCTCCGGCCGGTCGACGAGCGCCCTGGCGGCGGCCAGCGCATAGGCGCCGCCCGAGCCGATGCCGATCAGCCCGTCCTCCGGCTCCAGCACGTCGCCGGTGCCCGACAGGATCAGCGACACCTCGCGGTCGACCACCGCCATCATCGCCTCCAGCCGGCGCAGATAGCGGTCGGTCCGCCAGTCCTTGGCCAGCTCCACGCAGGCCCGGGCAAGCTGGCCCGGATGCTGCTCCAGCTTCGCCTCCAGCCGCTCGAACAGCGTGAAGGCATCGGCCGTGGCCCCGGCAAAGCCGGCGATCACCGCCCCGCCCGACAGGTGCCTTACCTTGCGCGCATTCGACTTCACCACGGTGGCGCCGAGCGTGACCTGGCCGTCGCCCGCCACCACCACCCGGCCGTTCTTGCGCACGCTCAGTATCGTGGTGCCGTGAAGAACGATCCCGGCCCCCTGCGAAGCATCCGCCATGACATCTCCTCTATCCGGGCGGATGTGGGGTGCGGGCCGGTGGGATCAAGGCTGGCGGCAGCGCCGCGCTTGCGATAGAAGCCGGCGCATGTCGACCGTCGCGATCATCGATTACGGCTCGGGCAACCTGCGCTCGGCCGAAAACGCCTTCCGCCGGGCGGCGGCCGAGGCGGCGGGCGGCACCGCCATCACCGTTACCGCCGATCCCGAGGCGGTGCGCCGGGCCGACCGGATCGTGCTGCCCGGCGTCGGCGCCTTCGCCGATTGCCGGCGCGGCCTCGCCGCGGTGCCGGGCATGGTCGAGGCGCTGGCGGAGCGGGTGATCGCCGGCGGCGCGCCGTTCCTTGGCATCTGCGTGGGCATGCAGCTCATGGCCACGCGTGGGGTGGAGTTCGAGACGGTGGCCGGGCTCGGCTGGATTCCGGGCGACGTGGTGGAGCTGGAACGGCCGGACCCCGCCCTGCGGATCCCGCACATGGGCTGGAACGATATCGTTCCGCTTGTGGATCATCCGCTGCTGGCCGGCATTTCCGCCGGCGACCACGCCTATTTCGTGCACAGCTTCCACCTGAAGCCGGCCGACCCGGCCCATCTTCTGGCCGTCTGCGACTATGGCGAGCAGGTCACCGCCATGGTCGGGCGCGACAATCTGGCCGGCACCCAGTTCCATCCCGAGAAGAGCCAGGCGCTGGGCCTGCGCCTGATCGGCAATTTCCTGACATGGACGCCATGAGCGGCGGGCACGCCACGGTGACGGTGGAGCGTGCCGAGCGCCTGGACGGCCGCGACCTGTCGGACCTCTGCGATGCGGCCGAGGCGGCGATCCTGGCCGGCGGCGGCTTCGGCTGGCTGCGCCCGCCACCGCGCGAGACGCTGGAGCGCTTCTGGCGCGGCGTCATCCTGGTGCCGGAACGGATATTGTTCCTGGGCCGGCTCGATGGCGTGATCGCGGCCTCAGTGCAGCTCCAGAAACCGCCGCGCAACAACGAGGCGCAAGGCCACGCGGCCCAGCTCACCGGCCATTTCGTCGCCCCCTGGGCGCGCGGTCACGGGCTTGCCCGCACCCTGGTGCTGAGCGCCGAGGCGGAGGCGCGCGGCCTCGGCTTCAGGGTGGTGACGCTCGACGTGCGCGAGACCCAGGACGCGGCGATCCGCCTCTACGAATCCCTCGGCTTCGAGCGCTGGGGCAGCAACCCGCGCTACGCCCTGGTGGAGGGCCGCTACATCACCGGCCACTACTACGCCAAGGAGGTCGCGTGATCATCTATCCGGCAATCGACCTGAAGGGCGGCCGGGTGGTGCGGCTGCGCCACGGGGTGATGGAGGATGCCACGGTCTATGGCGAGGATCCGGCCGCCCAGGCCGCCGCCTTCGCCGCCGCCGGCGCCAGCTGGCTGCATGTGGTCGACCTCGACGGCGCCTTTGCCGGCCGGCCGGAGAACCGGGCCGCCGCTGCTGCCATCCGCGCCGCCTTTCCCGGGCGCATGCAGCTCGGCGGCGGCA
>CAZEQG010000225.1:0-5687 GCA_964514295.1 uncultured Alphaproteobacteria bacterium | reverse complement strand
CCTCATGGTGAGCCCGTCGAACCATGAGGCGCACCACCGTCCGTGCGGCCGCCTCGCCCTTCGACGGGCTCAGGGTGAGGCGGAGTGGAGAGGTGGGGGCAGCTTCAGCAATGAACGCGGCCCCTCCAGTCGCCTCATGGTGAGCCCGTCGAACCATGAGGCGCCCCGCGGTCCGTGCGGCCGCCTCGCCCTTCGACGAGCTCAGGGTGAGGCGGAATGGAGGGGTGGGGGCAGCTTCAGCAAAGAACGCGGCCCCTCAAGTCGCCTCATGGTGAGCCCGTCGAACCATGAGGCGCGGCACCGGCGTTGCGGCCGCCTCCCCCTTCGACGGGCTCAGGGTGAGGCGGAGTGGGAGGGTGGGGGCAGCTTCAGCCAGGAACCCCGCCCCCCCAGCCGCCTCATGGTGAGCCCGTCGAACCATGAGGCGCGGCACCGCCGGTGCGGCCGCCTCCCCCTTCGTCTGGCTCAGGGTGAGGCGGAATGGAGGGGTGGGGGCAGCTTCAGCCAGGAACCCCACCCGTCCATTCGCCTCATGGTGAGCCCGTCGAACCATGAGGCGCACCGCCGCCGGTGCGGCCGTCAGGCCTTCCGGCGGACCCGGAGCGCGGCATGAGGTTTCTCGGCCGCCCGCTGCATCCGCTGACGGCGCGCCGGCTGGCGAATTTCCGCGCCAACAGGCGGGGCTTCTGGTCCTTGTGGGTGTTCCTGGCGCTGTTCTTCGTGAGCCTGTTCGCGGAGTTCATCGCCAATGACCGGCCGCTGATCGTCAGGCATGACGGCGGCTACTATTTTCCGGTGCTGAAGGACTATCCCGAGACGGCCTTCGGCGGCGATTTCGAGACCTCGGCCGACTATCACGATCCTTATTTGCAGGAGCTGATCGCGGAGAAGGGCGGCTGGATGGTGTGGCCGCTGATCCCCTATGACTACCGCACGGTGATCAAGGATCTGGACCGGCCGGCGCCGTCGCCGCCCTCGGCGCGGAACTGGCTCGGCACCGACGACCAGGCCCGCGACGTGGCGGCCCGGCTGATCTACGGCTTCCGCATCTCGGTGCTGTTCGGGCTGGTGCTGACCGGCCTGTCCTCGGTCATCGGCATCGCGGCGGGGGCGGTGCAGGGCTATTTCGGCGGCTGGGTCGATCTCGGCTTCCAGCGCTTCATCGAGGTGTGGTCGGGGCTGCCGACGCTCTATCTCCTGATCATCCTGGCCTCGGTGGTGGAGCCGACCTTCTGGTGGCTGCTCGGGCTGATGCTGCTGTTCTCGTGGATGGCGCTGGTCGGCGTGGTCAGGGCCGAGTTCCTGCGCGCGCGCAATTTCGGCTATGTCCGCGCCGCCAAGGCGCTTGGCGTGTCCGACGGCACCATCATGTTCCGCCATGTGCTGCCCAACGCCATGGTGGCGACGCTGACCTTCATGCCCTTCATCCTCAACGGCTCGATCACCACGCTCACCTCGCTCGACTTCCTCGGCTTCGGCCTGCCGCCGGGCTCGGCCTCGCTGGGCGAGCTGCTGGCCCAGGGCAAGGCGAACCTCCAGGCGCCCTGGCTGGGGCTGACGGGGTTTGCCGTGCTGGCGGTGATGCTGAGCCTGCTGGTTTTCGTCGGCGAGGCGGTGCGTGACGCCTTCGATCCGCGGAAGACCTTCCGATGACCGCTACCGCCGAGCCGGCCGCCGGGCCGATCCTCGAGGTCGACAACCTGTCGGTCGCCTTCGGCCGCGGCGAGCGGCGGGTCGATGCGGTGGCCGGCGTGTCCTTCACGCTTGCGCGGGCGGAGACCCTGGCCCTGGTCGGCGAGAGCGGCTCGGGCAAATCGGTCTCCGCGCTGTCGGTGCTGCAGCTTCTGCCCTATCCGCTTGCCTGGCATCCGGGCGGGTCGATCCGCCTGCTCGGCCGCGAGATGGTGGGGGCGGCGGAATCGACGCTGCGCGACGTGCGTGGCAATCGCGTCGGCATCGTCTTTCAGGAGCCGATGACCAGCCTGAACCCCCTGCACACGGTCGAACGCCAGATTGCCGAGGTGGTGATGCTGCATCGCGGCGCCGGCGCGGCCGCGGCCAGGGCGCGGGCGGTCGAGCTGCTGCGGCTGGTGGGGCTGGAGGATGTGGAGCGCCGGCTGGGCAGCTTCCCCCATCAGCTTTCGGGCGGCCAGCGCCAGCGGGTGATGATCGCCATGGCGCTCGCCAACGATCCCGACCTGCTGATCGCCGATGAGCCGACCACCGCGCTCGACGTGACGGTGCAGGCGCAGATCCTCGCCCTGCTGAAGGAGCTGCAGGCCAGGCTGGGCATGGCGATGCTGTTCATCACCCACGACCTCGGCATCGTCCGCCGCATCGCCGACCGGGTGGCGGTGATGCAGGGCGGCCGCATCGTCGAGCAGGGCCCGACCGCCGCGATCTTCGCCGACCCGCAGCACAGCTACACCCGCCACCTGCTGGCGGCCGAGCCCAAGGGGGCGCCGGCGCCGGTGGCGGGGGACGCGCCGGAGGTGCTGAGCGGGCGCGAGGTCAGGGTGTGGTTTCCCATCCGGCGCGGCCTGCTGCGCCGCACGGTCGGCCATGTGAAGGCGGTCGACGGCATCGATGTGAGCCTGCGCGAGGGCGAGACGGTCGGCATCGTCGGCGAGTCCGGCTCGGGCAAGACCACGCTTGCCCTCGGCCTGCTGCGGCTGGAGCAGGCGCGGGGGGCGATCAGCTTCGCCGGACGCGATCTGCTGCGGCTGGGGGCGCGGGCGCTGAGGCCGCTGCGGCGCGAGATGCAGATCGTCTTCCAGGACCCGTTCGATTCGCTGTCGCCCCGCCTGTCGGTCGGCGAGATCGTGGGCGAAGGGCTGGGCGTCCACGCCATCGCCCCCGACGAGGAGGCGCGCGACCGGCTGATCGTCGAGGCGCTGCGCGAGGTCGGCCTCGATCCCGAAACCCGTCACCGCTATCCGCATGAATTCTCCGGCGGCCAGCGCCAGCGCATCGCGATCGCGCGCGCGATCGTGCTGAAGCCGCGCCTGGTGGTGCTCGACGAGCCGACCTCCGCCCTCGACATGTCGGTGCAGGCGCAGATCGTGGATCTGCTGCGCGACCTGCAGGCCCGCCACCGGCTGGCCTATCTGTTCATCAGCCATGACCTGAAGGTGGTGAAGGCGATGAGCCACACCATCATCGTGATGCGGCACGGCAAGGTGGTGGAGCAGGGCCCGGCCGAGCGGGTGTTCAGCGCGCCCGAGGCCGCCTATACTCGCGCCCTCTTCGCCGCTGCCTTCCGGCATGAGGCTTCGGCCGGCGGCATCGTCCGGAGCTGACCCGCATGGCCGTGCTGTTCAAGTCGACCTGGGATTCCGCCGCGCGCTGGCGGGCCGAGTTGTCGCGCTTCATCCCCGACATCGACATCCGCGTCTGGCCGGAATATGGCGAGCCCGACGACATCACCTTCGCCGTGGTCTGGGGCATGCCGCCGGGCGAGTTCCCCAAGTTCCGGCGGCTGCGCGGCATCGCCAGCCTCGGCGCCGGGGTCGACCATCTGATGCGCCTGCCCGACCTGCCCGCCGGCGTGCCGGTGACGCGCCTGGTCGATCCCGGCATGACGGCGGAGATGAGCGAGTATGTCGTTCTCCAGGTGCTGCGCTTCCACCGCCGGCTGCCGGAATATGCGGGATTCCAGGCCATGGCCAAGTGGCAGCCGCTGCCGCGCGCCGACACCCCCTCGACCCGCGTCTCCATCCTCGGCCTCGGCGTGCTCGGCCGGGATGCGGCGGCGAAGCTGAAGCTGCTCGGCTTCAAGGTGGCGGGCTGGAGCCGGTCGGCCAAGGAGATTGCGGGGGTAGAGACCTTCCATGGTGCCGGCGGCCTAACCGCCATGCTGGCCACCACCGACATCCTGGTCAATCTGCTGCCGCTGACCGCCGACACCCAGGACATCGTGAACGCCGACCTGCTGGCGAAGCTGCCCCAGGGTGCCGCCTTCGTGAACTGCGCCCGCGGCCGCCATGTGGTCGATGCCGATCTGCTGGCGGCGCTCGACTCCGGCCAGATCCGCGGTGCCGCGCTCGACGTGTTCCGCGACGAGCCGCTGGCGGCCGACCACCCCTATTGGCGCCATCCGAAGGTGCTGGTCACCCCGCATGTCGCCGCCGCCACCAACCCCGTCACGGCGGCCCCGCAGGTGGCCGAGAACATCCTGCGCGCCGCCCGCGGCGAGCCGCTGCTCAATGTCGTGGACATGGCGACCGGATACTGAGCCGCGTCAGCGGCGAAGGGCGCTGGCGATGCCCGCCGGATCGTCGGTGATCACCGCATCAACCCCCCAGGCGACAAGCTCGCGGGCGCGGGCGGGGTCATTCACGGTCCAGGCCGCCAGCAGGAAGCCGGCCGCCGTGACGGCCCGGCACAGGCCGGCATCGAGGCCGCGATGGCCCGGGTGGATGGCAGCGCAGCCAAGGGCGGCCGCACGCTCCATCCAGTCCGGCGGCAGCGTTTCTGCAAGGTAGCCGCGCGGCAGGCCGGGCGCCCCGTCCCGCGCCACCGCCAGGCACTCCTCGGCAAAGCTGGAGACGATGATCGGCCGGCCGGCCGGCCAGTGGCTGCCGATCACCGCGATGGTGGCGGCCGCCGTTGCCGCCTCCCGGCCGGGGCAGGGCTTGATCTCCACATTCACGGCGAGGCCGAGCGCGGCGATCTCGGTCAGAGCCGCGGCCAGGGTCGGCACCCTGGTGCCGGCAAAGGCCGGTGCCTTCCAGGCGCCGGCATCCAGCCCCGCGACGGCAGGCCATGATGCGGCGGCAACCGGGCCATATCCGTCCGTGGTGCGTTCAAGCCTGTCGTCGTGGAAGCAGATGACCACGCCATCGGCCGTCAGCTTGGCGTCAAGCTCGACAGCGCCGGCCCCCTCGGCGGCGGCGGCGCGGAAGGCGGCAAGCGTGTTCTCCGGCGCCCTCAGGGCGGCGCCGCGATGGCCGACAAGGCCGGGAAAGGAAAGAGGCATTGGTTGCGCATCCTCGGGCCCGCCCGGCCCCCCGCCCCGCGAGCGGGGGAGGGGCCGAAAGGCGGGCGGGGAAGGCTGAGCCCTTGCGGCCCAGCCCCTCGGCTCAGTCCTGCTGCTTGTTCTGCAGGTCCTCGCCGGTCTGCTGGTCGACCGCACGCATCGACAGCTTCACCTTGCCGCGATCGTCGACGCCCAGCACCTTCACCTTCACCTCGTCGCCGACCTGGACCACGTCGGTCACCTGGCCGACGCGGCGCGGCGCCAGCTCGGAGATGTGCACCAGCCCGTCGCGCGAGCCGAGGAAGTTCACGAAGGCGCCGAACTCCACCGTCTTCACCACCTTGCCGGTGTAGATGACGCCGATCTCGGGCTCGGCGGCGATGCCCTTGATCCAGTCGATCGCCTTCTTGGCGGCCGTCTCGTCGGAGGAGGCGACCTTCACCGTGCCGTCATCCTCGATGTCGATCTTGGCGCCGGTCACTTCCACGATCTCGCGGATCACCTTGCCGCCGGTGCCGATCACTTCGCGGATCTTGTCCTTGGGGATCTGGAAGGTGGTGATGCGCGGGGCGAACTTGGACACGTCCTCGCGCACGCCGCCCAGGCCCTTGCGCATCTCGCCCAGGATGTGCAGCCGCCCGTCCTTGGCCTGGGCCAGGGCGATCTTCATGATCTCCTCGGTGATCGAGGTGATCTTGATGTCCATCTG
>CAZEQG010000224.1:0-5704 GCA_964514295.1 uncultured Alphaproteobacteria bacterium | reverse complement strand
GGGCGGGGTCGCCGGTTCGGCCAGCGGCTCGCGCGAGACCGCGCCGGCGACGCATTCGCCCAGCCAGCTGCGCAGGCACAAATGCCCGGCGGGGGCCGGGGTAGCCGCAATCAACAGTAGAAGCGCAGGCAGGACGATGAGCTTCTTCACGGCACCCGCCAGGCACGTAAGCGTGGCCGCAACACTAGCGTGGCGTTACGGTTTCGTCCGTCATCCTTATGGCCTAGGATGCTGAAAACCTGCTTGACAAGCACCCGTTCTGTGTGCGGTGCGGCAATTCCGTGATCGCTATCCCTGGTGTTCCCCGGCGGCCTTCGCCACGAAGTCCAGCAGCGGCTGCCAGTCAGCGGCATAGGGAGCGGCGCGCCGGCCGGCCAGTTCGAACAGGCTGAGGCCGCGCGCCGCCGCCTCGGCGAGCAGGGCCGTGTCGCGCAGCGTGGCGACCACCGGATGGTCCTGGGCGGCAAGATACTGCTGCAACCGATGGGCGGCATGGCTGCGCGGCCGCACCCGGTTGGCGACGAAGGCGACCAGGCGCTTGCCCTTGCGGATCTTGCGTTCCTTCGCCAGTTGCGCGACGAAGCGGCTTGTGCCGTCCTCGTCGAAGGCGGAAGGCAGTACCGGGATCACGATCAGGTCGGCGATATCCACCACCTCGCCCACCATGTCGCCCGGCATGGCCGCCAGCCCATCGATGATCACGCGCGCGGCCTTGCGGGGGAGGTCCTCGATGCCGTGCGTGAGGTCGATGCCGCGGATGGCGGCGGCGCTCGCCGGGCGCCGGGCGAGCCAGGCAAGCGCGCTGCGCTGCCGGTCGAGGTCGGCCAGCACGGTGCGGTGTCCGGCAAGGGCGGCATGCGCGGCGAGGTTGGTCGCCACGGTTGTCTTTCCGGTTCCGCCTTTTACGTTGGCAACGGCGATCACGAACATGTCGCCATAGTCGCGGGGAATAGTCGATTGGTCCAGTCAAACGCCGATGCCGCCCCGGTTGCGGAGGTGCCCTTCACTTACGCCGCGCCCGAACATGGGCGGCTGAAGCGGCTGGTGATCCGCGCCGTCGAGCGCATCACCGGCCAGCCCCGCCTGAAGCGCCTCTACATGGAAAACCAGCGCCAGCCGCTGGCCGGCGAAAGCTTCTGGGATGCCGCGGTGCGCCTGCTGCGGCTGGAGATCAGGATCGGCGGCGCCGGGCTTGCGGCCATTCCCCGCAGCGGCCCGGTGGTGGTGCTGGCCAACCACCCCTTCGGCGTGCTCGACGGCATCGTCATCGCCCATCTGGTCGCCCAGGTGCGCGACGACTTCAAGGTGCTGACCAACAGCGTGCTGTACCGCGCGCCGGAGGCGCGGCCGAACCTGCTGCCGATCGACTTCGCCGAGACGCGCCAGGCCCGCGACACCAATCTGCGCTCGCGGGCAGCGGCCCATGACCTGCTGCGGGCCGGGGGGTGCCTGGTGGTGTTCCCCGGCGGCACCGTGTCGACGGTGACCGGGCTGCTGAAGCGGCGCGCCTTCGACCCGGTGTGGAAGCCGTTTGCCGGGCAGCTCATCCGCAAGTCGGCGGCGACCGTGGTGCCGGTGTTCTTTGCCGGCCAGAATTCCCGGCTGTTCCAGCTTGCCAGCCATCTGTCGATGACGCTGCGGCTGGCGCTGCTGTTCAAGGAGGTGGCGCGGCGCATCGGCACGCCGCTGCCGGTGGTGATCGGCGATGCGATCCCGGCGCCGGCCCTTGCCGGCTTCGCGGATGCCACGGCGCTGGTCCAGCACCTGCGGGAGAAGACCTATGCCCTGGGCGGGGTGCGGGCGCCGGGCGAGCTGAAGCGGCTGGCCGGCTGGCGGGCCGATGGCGGGGTGCGGCCCCCCTATGCCAAGGCGTCGAGCGCGGCGAACAGGCGGTCCACCTCCTCCACCCGCCCGAACAGATAGGGCGACACCCTGATGCCGCCGCCGCGCATCGAGATGTGGATGTCGCGGGCGGCAAGCCCTGCCTCCAGCGCTGCCGGAAAAGGCTCGGCCCGGCGCATGCCGATGTAGTGGGCGACGCGGCGGCCGGCCGGCGGCACCGACCAGCCGCGCTCCTGTGCCAGTTCCGCCACCCGGTCGGTCAGCGGCCGCATCGCCGCGGCGACCGCCGCCGGCCCCCAGCCCGACACCAGCCGCAGCGAGGCTTCGGCCATCGGCAGGTTGATGTGGTTGAAGCGCTCGCCAACGTCGAAGCGCCGGGCGCCGGGCGCGAAACGGTCGCTGTAGCTGCCCTCGCCGCCGGCCCGGCCGCCCGCGTGGTGCTCCAGCGGCCGGCCGTCCTGCCGCCAGGGGGCGACATAAAGGAACGAGGTGGTGTAGGGGCAGAGCAGCCACTTGTAGCCGGAGGCCACCAGGAAATCCGGCCTCACCGCCGCCACGTCGAAGGGGGCGGCGGCAATGTACTGCGTGGCGTCGATCGCCAGCGCGGCGCCCACCGCGCGGCAGGCCTGGCCGATCGCCACCAGGTCCAGGCTGGCGCCATCGGTCCAGTGGCTGGCGGGCAGGGCGGCGATGGCCACCTCCGGCGTCAGGGCGGCCAGCACTGCCGCCGTCCAGTCGCTGTCTGCCGGCCGCGGCACCACCTTCAGCGCCGCCCCGGCATCGGCCGCCTTGGCCTGCCAAGCGTAGTAGTTGGAAGGGAACTGCTGCTCCAGCACCAGCACGGCCTGGCCGGCGGCCAGCGGCAGGTTCGCCGCCGCCGTGGCGATGCCATAGCTGGTGGCGGGCACCAGCGCGATATCCTCAGCGCCGGCGCCGATCAGCCCGGCGAACAGGGCGCGGCAGGCCTCGGCCTCCTGGCGCAGCACGGCATGGTCCAGCGCATCCCATGGCCGGCGCTTGCGCTCCAGCCCCCTCAGCCCGGCGGCGTGGGTGGCCTTCGGAATCGGGGACTGGGCGGCGCAGGCCATGTAGGCGACATGGTCGGGCAGGTCGAACAGGGGGCGGATGTCGTCGGCATTCATGGGCACCGGTATAGCGCGCCTGGCGGCCGCCTGTCCGCGCTCAATCGTGATCCGTCGGAACTTGTCAAAATTCATGCACTCGCCAACACTGGCCAGGCATCGCATGGAGGCCACCGATGGGCGACGACGACGGCGCCGGCTATCGCATCAGCGGCTGCCGCTGCCTGAACTGCCAGGTCGATCTCGGCATCGCCGCCGCCGACAATCCGTTGTCCCAGGGCCCGTTGTCCCAGGACCTGTCGGCGCAGGGCCTGTCGCCCCAGGGGGCAGCGATCAGCTCCTTCTACATCCAGCAGGGCTATGGCAGCAACGAAACCAACATCAACGCCCTGCTGCCCGGATCCTCGACAGGGACTGGCGCCTATCGCTGGAACAGCGATTTCATGTACGGGAAGGCAACGACCGTCACCTACAGCTTCATGACCTCTGCGCCCAGCTATTTCGACGGCACGTTTTCCCAGTTCAACACCCAGATGAAATCCGCGACGCGTGAGATACTCGCAAAATACTCGGCGGTTACGAACCTTACTTTCGTCGAGGTCACCGATTCCAGCAGCGTGCAGATCCGCTTCGGCGTCGAGGTCGGCGGCGGCAGCTACTCCGGCTATGCCTATTATCCGCTGAAGAACTCCGAAGTGGCTGGCGACGTGTGGATCACCTCCGCCGGCTCCTCCACCGCCCTCACGCCGTCGGCCGGCAATTATGGCTACTCCACGATCATGCACGAGATCGGACATGCCGTCGGCCTGAAGCATCCGGGCAACTACAATGCGACGGGCGGCGGCACGGAAGGGCCCTACCTGCCCACCAGCCTCGACAACCTCGACTACACGGTGATGTCCTACAACAACGGCAGCACCGGCGAGCCCAGCGATCTCGGCGTGCTCGACATCAGCGCCCTGCAGTTCCTCTACGGGCCCAAGACCGCGGCCACGATCGGGGGCACGCTGTTCTATGGCGGCGATGCCGGCGAGGCGCTGACCGGCGGGGCCGAGAACAACTCGCTGTTCGGCAATGCCGGGGCCGACACGCTCTCAGGAGGCGGTGGCAATGACGGCATCATGGGCGGCACCGGCGACGACTACATCGATGCCGGCACCGGCAATGACCTGATCTACGGCAATCAGGGTACCGACCTCGTACTCGGCGGCACCGGCAACGACACCATCTTCGGCGGCCAGAACGGCGGCCCGGCCGGCAGCGACGGCGTGCTGCGGGTGGGCGCCGACACGATCTATGGCGAGGACGGCAACGACCTGATCTATGGCAATCACGGCAGCGACGAGCTGTCCGGCGGCGGCGGCAATGACACCATCTTCGGCGGCCAGGACCAGGACACCCTGGTCGGCGGCAGCGGCAGTGACAGCCTGATCGGCAATGCCGGCAACGACTACATGATCGGCGGCGACGGGCTCGACTATTTCCATTTCGGGGGCAACAGCGGCAACGACACCATCGCCGACTTCCAGCGGCTGGTCGATTACGTGACGATCAGCAGCAACGTGAACGGGTCGGGCATCACCACGCGCGCCCAGGCGATCGCCGCCATGTCCGACATCTCCGGCGGCACGGTCCTCAATCTCGGCTCCGGCAACACCGTCACCATCATCGGCGTCTCGACTTCGAACTTCTCGACCCTGGACATCCTGATCATCTGATGGGCCGCCTGCTCGCCGCGCTGCTGCTGGCCGTGCTGGCAGTGCTGGGCGCCGCAGTGGCGCGCGCGCAGCCCGTGGACCTGCAGCTCATCCTGGCGGTCGACGCCTCGGGATCGGTCGACAGCGAGGAATGGCGGCTGCAGATGCAGGGCTACATCGATGCCTTCCGCGATCCGCGGGTGCATGCCGCCATCCAGGGCGGCGAGCACCAGGCGATCGCGGTCACCTTCGTGCAGTGGTCGGGCTATCTCCTGCAGCGCCGGATGACGCCCTGGACGCGGCTCGACGGCCCTGCGGCGGCGAACGCCTATGCCGAGGCGCTGGCGGCGATGCCGCGCACCATCTTCGGCGGCGGCACCTCGCTGTCGGGCATCATCGACTATGGCGTGGCGGAGTTCGGGCGCTCCCCCTATGCGGCCGAGCGGCGGGTCCTCGACATCTCGGGCGACGGGCGCAACGTGACGGGCCCGCCGGCCCCACCCGCCCGCGACCGTGCCGTGGCCCAGGGCATCACCATCAATGGCCTGCCGATCCTCGGCTCCGAGATCGCGCTCGACGACTGGTACGAGGCGAACGTGATCGGCGGCTTCGGCTCCTTCATGATCGCGGCCGACGGGTTCGAGAGTTTCGGTCGCGCCATCCTGGCGAAACTGATACGGGAGATCGCCCTGTTGCCAGAGGATGCCCGATGACCCAGCCGCCTCCCGCGCTGCCCGGCATGCGCGAGGACGAGATCGACACGCCCGCGCTGCTGATCGACCTTCCCGCCTTCGAGCGCAACCTCGACCGGCTGGCCGGCTTTGCCGCCCGGGCCGGGGTCAGGCTGCGCCCACATGCCAAGACCCACAAGTCGCCCGACGTGGCGCTCAGGCAGATGGCGCGCGGGGCGGTTGGCGTGTGCTGCCAGAAGGTGAGCGAGGCCGAGGCCATGGTCGCCGGCGGCGTGCCGGACGTGCTGGTCTCGAACGAAGTGTGGGGCGGGCGCAAGCTGGCGCGGCTCGCGGCGCTGGCGGGGCGGGCGCGGATCGGCGTGTGCGTGGACGATGCGGCCCAGGTGGGGCC
>CAZEQG010000223.1:0-5740 GCA_964514295.1 uncultured Alphaproteobacteria bacterium | reverse complement strand
CGCTGCGGCTGGCCGGGCTCGCCGCCGCCTGTGCCGTGGCCGACCAGACCCTGCCCGAGCGCGAGCCCCACCCGGCCGCCTTCGAGGGGCTGGCGGCGCTGCTCGAACTCCTCGACTCGCCGGCCTGGGCGGCCGCCTATGTGCAATGGGAGCTGTCGCTGCTGGCCGAGCTGGGCTTCGGCCTCGACCTGTCGCGCTGCGCGCTCACCGGCGGCAATGACCAACTCGCCTATGTCAGCCCGCGCAGCGGCCGGGCGGTATCCCTGTCCGCGGCCGAGCCCTGGCGCGACCGGCTGCTGCCGCTGCCTGGGTTCCTCGCCGGCAGGGGCGGCGGCGGGGCGGAAGAGATCCTCCAGGGGCTGGCGCTGACAGGGCATTTCCTGGATGCCCATCTCTTCGCCCCGCATGATCGCCCGCTGCCCGAACCGCGCGGCTTGCTGATTGACCGTCTGCGGCGCAACGCTACAATATGTTGATGATCGGGACGAGGGACCTACAACAGCTTCTGGATCGCCAGCACGATGCCGGCGATCGCCACCATGCAGCCGACCATGCCCATGGCGGTCGCGTGCATCTGCCTGGATATCTGGGCGTGAATGTCGGCGATGTGCGCGCGAAGCCCGGCATCGACCACCGCGATCTCCTTGCGGAGCCCGGCGTCGAGCGTGGCGATCTCCTTGCGCAGGTCCGCGTCGAGCGTGGCGATCTGATGTCTGACCTGCTCGATCTCGCGCCGGATCTCCTCGATGTCGCGCTTGGTGGCGAGGTTCTCGGCGACGATCTCCGACAGCGTCTCGACCTGGGCGGCGGCCTGTTCCTCGGTGAAGCCGGCGGCCTTCAGGCGCTGCGCGTATCGATAGGTGTCAAAGGCGATCGACATGGCCATCAGTATACACTCTAGCACCGACCGCGGCCACCGGACGGCACCATGAGCGCCGGCACCGCCCGGCCGGTCGCCCTGGCCGATGCGCTGAGCGAGCGCTACCTCGCCTATGCGCTGTCGACCATCACCGCGCGCTCGCTGCCCGATGTCCGCGACGGGCTGAAGCCGGTGCACCGCCGGCTGCTCTACGCCATGCTCCAGCTCCGCCTGGACCCTGGCCAGGGCTTCAAGAAATGCGCCCGGGTGGTGGGCGACGTGATGGGCAAGTTCCACCCCCATGGCGACCAGTCGATCTACGACGCCATGGTCCGCCTGGCCCAGGATTTCGCGCAGCGCTATCCCCTGGTCGACGGGCAGGGCAATTTCGGCAACCTCGACGGCGACAATGCCGCGGCCATGCGCTACACCGAGGCCCGGCTGACCGAGGTGGCGCAGGCCCTGCTCCAGGGCATCGACGAGGACGCGGTCGATTTCCGCGCCACCTATGATGGCGAGGGCGCGGAGCCGGTGGTGCTGCCGGCCGCTTTTCCCAACCTGCTGGCAAATGGCGCGCAGGGCATCGCCGTCGGCATGGCGACGGCCATACCGCCGCATAATGCCGGCGAGCTGTGCGACGCGCTGACCCATCTGATCGCCGATCCGTCGGCACCGGTCGCGGCCCTCTTGGCCCATGTGCCGGGCCCGGACTTCCCCACCGGCGGCCTGCTGGTGGAGGGCGCCGAGGCGATCCGCCAGGCCTATGAGACCGGGCGCGGCAGCTTCCGGCTGCGCGCCCGCTATGTGGTGGAGCGGCTGGGCCACGGGCTGTGGCAGGCGGTGGTCACCGAGATTCCCTACCAGGTGCAGAAGTCGAAGCTGGTCGAGCGCATCGCCGAGCTGCTGCAGGCCAAGAAGCTCGCCATGCTGGCCGATGTGCGCGACGAATCGACCACCGAGGTGCGTCTGGTCCTGGAACCGCGGTCCCGCACGGTCGATCCCGCCGTGCTGATGGAAAGCCTGTTCCGCCAGACCGACCTTGAGCTGCGGGTTCCCCTGAACCTCAACGTGCTGGACGCCGACGGCACCCCGAAGGTGATGAACCTGGCGCAGGCGCTGCGCGCCTTCCTGGATCATCGCCGGGTGGTGCTGCTGCGCCGCTCCCGCCACCGGCTGGGCGAGATCGCCCGGCGGCTGGACGTGCTGGCCGGCTACCTCATCGCCTATCTGAACCTCGACGAGGTGATCCGCATCATCCGCGAGGAGGACGAGCCGAAGCCCGCCCTGATGCGGCGCTTCGAGCTGTCCGACGTGCAGGCGGAGGCGATCCTCAACATGCGCCTGCGCGCCCTGCGCCGGCTTGAGGAGATCGAGATCCGGAAGGAGCATGCGGCGCTGACCGCAGAGCAGGCGGACCTCGCCGCACTGGTCGACAGCGAGGCCCGGCAGTGGAGCGCCATCGGCAAGGAGATCGCGGCCATCCGCGCGCGCTTCGGCCCCGACACCGCGCTCGGCCGCCGCCGCACCGCGCTGGCCGAGCCGCCGCCCGCCGTGGTGGTGCCGATCGAGGCGGTCATCGAGCGCGAGCCGGCCACCGTGGTGTGCTCGGCCAAGGGCTGGATCAGGGTGCTGCGCGGCCATCTCCAGGATGACGGCGAGCTGCGCTACAAGGATGGCGACGAGGGCCGCTTCATCATCCGCTGCGAGACCACGGACCGGCTGATGGTCTATGCCAGCGACGGCAAGTTCTACACCCTGCCCGTCGACCGCCTGCCCAAGGGCCGCGGCCATGGCGAGCCGCTGCGCCTGATGATCGACCTCGGCAACGAGGAGGAGGTGGTGGCGCTGTTCCCCTACCGCGCCGACAGCCGCCTGCTGGTCGCCTCCAGCGATGGCCGCGGCTTCCTGGTGAAGGCGGAGGACTGCCTGGCGCAGACCAGGGCCGGCCGCCAGGTGCTGGTCCCGGCCGAAGGCGCCCGTGCGCTGTGGTGCCTGCCCGCCGCCGGCGACAGCGTGGCTGCGCTGGGGCAGAACCGCAAGCTGCTGGTCTTTGGCCTGGACGAGGTGCCGGAGATGCAGCGTGGCCGCGGCGTGATCCTGCAGAAGTACAAGGATGGCGGGCTCGCCGACCTGGCCGTGTTCACCCGGGCCGACGGCCTGGCCTGGGTGCAGACCGGCGGCAAGCCCCGGGTCGAGATGGACCTGCGCCCCTGGCTGGCCAAGCGCGCCACGGCCGGCCGCCAGCCGCCGCGCGGCTTCGGGCGCTTCGGGCGGGGCTGACGGCGCCCCGCCCTTGACGCTTGGCAGGCCGGACAATCCAGCTATGCTGCTTAGCGCGCCAGATAATCTGGCTTGAGAATCAACGACCGCCGGGCACCAATCGCACGGCACCCATAGGGAGGAAGAAGATGAGGAACGCTGTTGCGGCGGTGCTCGGGGCCACGCTGCTTGTGGCCGGGCCGGCGCTCGCCTTTCCGACCAAGGACCTGACCTATGTCATTCCCTTCAACGCCGGCGGCGAGAGCGATGTCACCGCGCGCCTGCAGGAGCCGAAGTTCCGGGAGCTGACCGGCAAGGGCTTCGTCATCCAGTACAAGACCGGCGCCGGCGGTGCGACGGCGTGGTCGCAGGCCAACGCGCTGCCCGGCGACGGCCACACCGTGATCGGCATCAACCTGCCGCACATCATCCTGCAGCCGCTGGGCGGCAATGTCGGCTACAAGACCGAGGATCTCGCGGTCATCAACGTCTTCCAGCTCACCCCGCATGCCCTGATCGTGGCCGAGGACAGCCCGATCAAGACGGTCGAGGACTTCGTGGCCGAGGCCAAGAAGCGGCCGGGCGCCGTCACCGTCGCCGGCACCGGCACGAACAGCGCCAACCATGTCGCCCAGCAGGTGTTCGACCAGGCGGCCGGCATCAAGACCACCTATGTCCCCTTCACCGGCACCGCCGCCACCACCACGGCGATCCTGGGCAAGCAGGTGACGGCGCAATGGGGCTTCCCGACCGTCGCCGTCGAGCAGAAGGGCAAGCTGCGCATGCTGGCGGTAGCGATGGACCAGCGCCATGCCGCCTTCCCCAACGTGCCGACCTTCAAGGAGCGCGGCATTCCCCTGGTCGATGGCGCCTATCGCGGCATCGCCGTGGCGAAGTCGACGCCCGAGGCCGAGCGCAAGGCGCTGTCGGACCTGTTCGTCAAGATCAACACCGATCCCGGCTTCCGCAAGAAGATGGAAGAGGGCGGCTATGTCCTGATCGATGTCGCCTACCCCGACATTGCCGCCTTCATGGCCGGCAAGGCCAAGGACTACGCCGGCGCGGCAAAGCTGCTCGGCATGATCAAGTAGCATCGTGACCGACCTGCTGCTGGCGCTGACCCCGGCGAACCTGGCCCTTGCCGTCGCCGGGGTGGTGGCGGGGGTGGTGATCGGCGCCCTGCCCGGCCTGACCGCCACCATGGCGGTCGCCGTGCTGACGCCGCTGACCTTCTCGATGGAGCCGGCCTCGGCCCTGATCGCCCTCGGCGCCATCTATACCGGGGCGATCTATGGCGGCTGCTACTCGGCGATCCTGGTCAATACGCCGGGCACGCCATCGGCCATCGCCACCACCTTTGACGGCCATCCGATGGCGCTGCGCGGCGATGGCGACCTGGCGCTGACCCTGGCCAACCTCGCCTCGGTCTTCGGCGGCCTGGTGGGGGCGCTGGCGCTGCTGCTGCTGGCCCCGCCCTTCGCGGCGGTGGCCCTGGCCTTCGGGCCGGTGGAATATTTCTGGCTGGCGGTGCTGGGGCTGACGCTGATCGCCAGCCTGTCGGAGGGCAGCCTGCCGCTGGGGCTGATCGGCGGGGCGATCGGGCTGCTGCTGTCGATGGTGGGGCCGGCGGTGGTGGGGGGTGACTTGCGCTTCACCTTCGACCA
Organism: uncultured Alphaproteobacteria bacterium; assembly: GCA_964514295.1. Lineage (GTDB taxonomy): Bacteria > Pseudomonadota > Alphaproteobacteria > CAZEQG01 > CAZEQG01 > CAZEQG01. Next base: position 958 of record CAZEQG010000223.1, on the reverse strand, counting down.
GCCGGCCCTGGTCGGCGGGGTCAATGTGGTGGTGGCGCTGATCGGGCTGTTCTGCCTGCCGGTGGTGATCGACCTTGCGGCCAGCCGCGGGGCCGAGCGGCGGGTCGGCGGCGAGCAGCGCGGCTACCGCCTGGCCGAGGCGCTGGCCCTGTGCTGGCGCGGACGCTGGAACCTGCTGCGCAGCTCGGCGATCGGCACCTTCGTGGGCGCCCTGCCGGCGGCCGGCGGTGCCGTCGCCGCCCTGGTCGCCTATGCCGAGGCGCGGCGCGTCCATCCCGACCCGCGCAGCTTCGGCAAGGGCCAGCCCGACGGCATCCTGGCCAGCGAATCGGCGAACAATGCCACCGTGGGCGGCGGCTTCATCCCAACCCTGGTGCTGGGCATTCCGGGCACGCCCCCCGACGCCATCATCCTCGGCGCACTGCTGGTGCATGGCGTGCGCACCGGCCCGAACCTGTTCGTCGAGCAGAGCGCCATCGTCTACACCTTCATGGCCGGGCTGATCATCGCCACCCTGCTGATGCTGCCCATCGGGCTGGTGATGGGGCGCTATGCCTACCGCGTGATCATCGCCGTGCCCAAGGGGCTGCTGGTGGCGACCATCCTCCTGATGACCGTCTACGGCACCTATGCCATCAACAACAGCACGGCCGATGTCGTGATGATGCTCGTCCTCGGCATGCTGGGCTGGGTGATGCAGCGCCTGGGCGTGGCGCCGGCGCCGATCGTGCTGGGGGTGGTGCTGGGGGCGATCTGCGAGCAGGGCTTCGTGCAGGCCTGGCTGATCGGCGGCGCCCAGGACAATCTCCTCGGCATGTTCTTCGGCCGGCCGATCTCGCTGGCCATCCTGGTGATGATCGTGCTGACGCTGTTCTGGCCGCTGCTCCAGCGCCGGCTGCTCGGCGGGCTGCCGCGCGGTGGCTGAGGCCGGCAGCCCCTCCCGGCCGGGCCGCGGCCG
>CAZEQG010000222.1:0-5784 GCA_964514295.1 uncultured Alphaproteobacteria bacterium | reverse complement strand
CCGCCACCGCGCGCGCCCGCCCGCCGCCGGCCAGGCGCAGCGCCTGGCGCCGGCCGACCTCCAGCCGGCGCAGCATGGGGAAGAAGTCGTGGGTGTCGGTCAGCCCGTCCCAGGCGGCGCGCAGCGCGTCCAGGTCCACCGCATCGTCGGGCCGGCTGGCATCGGCTTCCGGCACCGCAGGCTCCACCGGCGGCAGGTCCCCGCCCCCCTCATGCGTGGCCACCAGCCTGTCATAGGCCGCCCGGTCCGACGCCGCAGTGAGGTAGACCTTGTGCAGGGCCAGCCCGTGCCGGTCGAACACCTGGAGCGACTGCCGGCCGCCCTGCTCGACGGCAAAGGCGCTGTGCCAGCGGCGGTAGAAGATGCGCAGGTCGATCTCCGGCATCAGCACCAGGCCGACCCCATTGTGCTCGGAGGCCTTTCCGTAGCACCCCACCCGCTCATGCACGCAATGGTCGTTGCGGGTCAGGGCCATCACCTCGCCCAGCCCCTCCAGCGCCGCCACCAGCCCATGCCAGTTGCCGTCCGGCGGCAGCAGCCGGCGCACCCGGGCCTCGGGATCGATCAGCAGCAGGTCGCGCTCGCTCACCCCCAGCCTGTCTGCAGCGTCGCGGATGCGCAGGCGCGGTTCCGCCCCGCGCAGTTCCTGCCAGCGCCGCAGCAGCGGCTCCGGCTCGATGACGGCGGTGTCAACCATGGCTTGACCTTTCTCCTCTGTCAGCCCCGGCTTGGCCGCCGGGGTTCGCTCGTTGCGGGGGATGGGACGGGGCGCGGCTCAGAACTTCATCGACACGCCGACGGTGGCGCCGCGGCCGGGGCTGGCATAGCGGCCGATGGTGCTGCTGTTCGCCGCCTGCGCCTGCACGTCCTGCCAGACGAAGTAGCGCTCGTCGGTAAGGTTGGTGAGCGCCAGGTTCACGCTCAGCGTGTCGTTCACCTGCCAGTAGCCGTAGAGATCGAGCAGCGTGTAGTCGCCCGGCAGATAGCCGCCGGCCGTCGCCGTCTCGTCCTTGCCGAACACGTGGGTGACCACGCCTTCCAGGCCCCAGCCGTCGGTCGGGTGGTCGTAACGGGCGCCGGCCACCAGCTTCACCGGGTCGACGGAGTTGATCGTCTGCCCGGTCTCGGTGTTCTCGCCATGGGCGTAGGCGGCGCTGCCGAGCAGCGTGACCTCGGGCGTCAGCCGCCAGCTTGCGCGCGCCTCGGCCCCATAGATCTCGACCTCGGGCAGGTTTTGGGCCTGGTACTGCATCAGCCCGTTGCTGCCGCGCCCGATATAGGTCTGCTCGATGAAGTCCTTGTAGAGATTGTAGAAGGCGGCCACCTGATAGGTGCCGCGCTGGCCCAGCCGGCCGCGCAGGCCGGTCTCGAAGCCATCCACCGTCTCCGGCTTCAGATTGGCGTTCGGCAGCACCTGATAGCCCTGCAGCGAGTTGGTGAAGCCGAGATTGGCGTCGTCATAGGGCGGGGCGCGGAAGCCGCGGGCATACTGGCCGAACACCGTCAGCGCCTCGGAGAACTGGTAGGACAGGCCGAACTTCGGCGACAGCGCCGTCTCGGTCACCTCCTGCGGATCGCTGGCTCCGGCGCTGTTGGCGCGGGAGGCGGCATCGGGCTTCGGCTCCATGTTGTAGTAGTCGAAGCGCAGCGCCGGCAGGAAGGTCCAGTTGCCCAGCTTCGCCTCGTTCTGCACGAACAGGCCGCCCTGGAGGGTGCTGGTGTCGGGGAAGGTCTTGTTGGGGAACACCTCGCCGGCGAAGGTGGTGGTCACCGCACCGGTCGAAAGGTTCGTTTCCACCTGGTTGCGCGGCCTTGTGGTCTCGGTCCGCACGAGGTCGCCGCCATAGATCAGGCGGTTCTCGAAGCCGCCAAGCGCATAGCGGTTCTCGAACTGGAGATCGCCGCCGTACAGGTCCTGGTTGAAGCCGTTGTCGGTGGTGCGCCAGCGCTGCTGGGTGGAGGTGGTGGGCTGGCGGAGCTGCTCGCGGTGCTCCGTGCGGTCGGCGGCGTGCCAGTAGAGCTTGGCCTGGACGGCATCGGCCCAGAGCAGGCGGTCGGTGTGCTCCCAGTCCAGGCTGATGCGGGTGCGCGCCGTCTTGTCCTCGGCGGTCGAGGACAGGACGTTGGTGCCCTGGGAGACGCCGAGATCCGTGTTCAGGTTGGTGTCGACGGTGCGGTCGCTGCGTTCCACCGTCACCCGGAACACGTCGGCATCGCCGGCAAACCACACGAGCTTGCCGAGGCCGCTCACCTGGTGGCCGTCCTGGGTGTTGTAGGTTGTGCCGGGATCGTTCGGCTCGGCCTCCTCGAAGCCGCGGCGCGACACCTGGCCCAGCACCTCGAAGCTGCCGGCGCGCATCGCCGTGGTCGCCGTGGTGATCAGCGACTCATCGATGGTTGAATAGACGCCGCGCAGGCCGATGTACCAGTCCTTGCCCACCTCGGCCAGATAGTCGCCCGGGTCCTTGGTGGTATAGGCGACGACGCCGCCGATGGCGTCCGACCCGTAAAGCGCGGAGGCCGGGCCGCGCACGATCTCCACCCGCTTCAGGTTCTCGAAGTCCATCACGTCGCGGGTGTAGAGGCCGGGGCTGCGGGTGGAGCCCGGATAGTCCGGCATGCGCACGCCGTCGACCAGCACCAGCACCCGGTTCCCGTCGATGCCGCGGATCGAGTAGTTGCCGAGCCCGACCCGGTTGGGAGAATTGCCGATCGACACGCCCGGCTCGTAGCGCAGCAGGTCGCGCGGGCTGTTCACCAGCCAGCGGTCGAGCTGCTCGCGCTCGATGACGGTGACGGTGCCGGGCACCTGCTCGACCGGCGTGCCGGTGCGGGTGGCGCTGACGCTGACCGCGTCAAGCTCGGTTGCCGGCGCGGCGGCCGGCTGCAGCGGCACGCTCTGGGCGGCGGCATCGAGGGCAAGCATGGAGACGCCGGCAAGCAGCGCCAAGCGAAGGGCGGAAGCGGACATAAGGCGGGATCCTCCTGCATCCGGCGGCCGGATGTTGAGAGCCAGGCGAATGCCCGATCGTTAATGCGATTGCGTCCTGCTGTCAATGAGTCTGCGAGTCATTCGCATCTATGCCGTGGCCCTATGGGCTAAGGCGGCCCGGGCTGCGGCGCAGGTGCCGATTCCGCGAGGCCGGCAGCATCCGCGGCGGCCGGCTCCCGTGGCAGGGTGATTGATACCCTGGTGCCGGCGCCGGGGCGGCTGTCGATCGTCATCTCGCCGCCCATCAGCCGCACCAGGGACTTGGTGATCGACAGCCCGAGCCCGGCCCCGCGGGAGGCCGCGCGGTCGATGTCGCCCACAAGCTCGAAGGGCCGGCCGAGCCGCGGCAGGTCCTCGGCGGCGATGCCGATGCCGGTGTCCTCGACCACGAACTCCACGCTCTGCGGCTGCACCAGGGTGCGGCAGGTGATGCGGCCGCCCGGCGGGGTGAACTTCACGGCGTTGCTCAGCAGGTTGATCAGGCACTGCTGCAGCGCCCTTAGATCGGCCCGGACGCTGACCGGCGCCCCGGGCAGGTCGGTGTGCAGCGTCAGCCCGCTGTTGGCGGCCAGCACCGCCGCATTGGTCACCGGCAGGTCCCAGGCCTCGGCGCAATCGACGCTCGAGATGATGACGTCGAACCGCCCTTCCTCGATGCGCGAGATGTCGAGAACATCGGTGATGATGGCGAGCAGATGCTCGCCGCTGCGCCGGATATTGGCGGCGTACTCGACATAGCGGTCGTTTCCGAGCGGCCCCAGGGCGGCCATCTCGATCATCTGCGCGAAGCCGATCACGGCGTTCAGCGGCGTGCGCAGCTCATGGCTCATGCTGGCCAGGAAGCGCCGCTTGGCGCGGTTGGCGGAATTCGCCAGCTCGAGCTGCCGCGACAGCTCGCCCGCCATCTCCGTCAGGCGGATGTTGGTACGCTCGACCGCCGACATGTCGCGCAGCACGGCAAGCGCGTTGGGCTGGCCGTCCACCTCGAAGTAGGCAAGGCTGACCATCGCCGGGAAACTGCTGCCGTCCTTGCGCACCGCATGCACGCGGCGGAAGTCGCTCATGTAGGCGAGGCTCTCCTTGCCGCGGAAGAAGCGCTCGATCAGCCCCTCATGCTCGCGGCTGCGGGCCACCGGCACCAGCACGCCGACCGGGCGGCCGACCAGCTCCTCCTTCGGCCAGCCGAGGATGGTGAGCGTCGCCGGGTTGCAGGCGACGATCCGCTGATGCCGGTCGACCGCGATGATGCAGTCGGGCGTGGCCTTGAACACGGCATCCAGCCACCGGTACCCCCACTCCACCTCCTGGCGCAGGCGGGCCTGGCGCCGTTCGGACCGAAGGGCCGCCAGCGCCGCCCCGGCGAGCCCCAGCGCCAGCAGCCCGGCCAGCGCCATCACCGGCCACACCCGCGGCCACCAGACGGTGTCGAGATAATGCTGCTCCCGCAGCAGCCCCAGCAGCACCCGCATCCCCTCGACCTGCTCCAGGGCGTAGGCATAGGCGCGGATCCCCGGCTGCCCCAGCCGGCCGACTGCCACAACGGAGCCCGGGTTGAGGAACTCCAGCTCCCCCGGCGCCGGGGCGACCGGAGTGCGCAGCGGCGGCATCGCGCTGCCCGGCAGCGGATCGAACAGCGCGATCTCGTAGCCGTTCTGCCCTTCCCGCGCCATCAGCCGGGCAAGCGCCTGGGGCAGCACCAGCATCTGGATAGCGCCGGCACGATTGCCCGCCGCGTCCACCAGCGAGCGCAAGACCAGGGTGTGGGGCAGCCCCTGCGCGCGTCCGATGACACCGGTCACGGTGCCGGCGATCGTCAGCGTACCCGATGCCTCAAAACCCTGCGGAAGGCTGGCGCGGTGCTGCGGTCCCGGCTCGGCGTCCGAGGCGGCGATGATCCGGCCGTCGCGGTCGGTCAGCACGATCTGCGCCAGGGCTGGCGATTCCTGCACCAGGTTGTGCAGATGTGCCCGCAACTGCGGGTCGGTGGCCGGATCGCCGCCGGCGGCCACCACCGCCAGGTAGCTGCGCTGCACGGCATCGGCCTTCAGGTCGAAGCGCAGCCGGAAATCCTCGATGCCGGCGGCGACCCGCCCCAGCACCGCCTGCAGCCGGTCGCCAGCCTCTCGCAGCACCAGCCTGTGCATACTGGCGGCATAGGCCCCGACGATGGCCGCAAGCAGGATCTGACCGCCCAGGAACAGCGCCAGCTTCCAGCGCATCGGCAGCGCATCTGCCGCCCCGCCCTCCGGCCCGGGGCGCTCTAGGCCTGCGGAAGCCGCCATCGACCCACCGGGACAACAGCCGGGAAACGCAGCACGCGACGCACCCCCCTGCAATACCGCACCGCTGCGGCGCGAAGAGAAGATTAGCAACCAGCATCACGGCCGACAAGCTATTGAAGTAAATGCTGAAGATCCACTTAACTCATGCCATGGCATGCCGTTCAGGCTGTCCTCGACAGATTCTTAATGTTTATTAATATTGTTAACACATGAGGGTATTCTGGAAAAAATTCGGCGGCGCTGCAGAATAATTTTGGAAGCCTTGATACGACAGCGAAGATATCGCTGGGCACGGACGGCAAAATATTGAGCAAAGATACGGCCGGAGCCGAGCGCCCAAAATCGATGATTGAAGCCGCCAGCGCAGCACCGTTCCCGTCACTCGCGCCGGTATTCGTCCATGGCGGGCGCGGCGGGGTGCGGCGGGTCGAGCAGCCGGGCGAGCGCCGCCTCCACCTTTGCCACCGGCAGCTCGGCCAGCACCGCCTGCCGCAGCACCGCCACATGGCG
>CAZEQG010000221.1:0-5788 GCA_964514295.1 uncultured Alphaproteobacteria bacterium | reverse complement strand
GTCTGCGCCTGGCGCGAGCGCGAGGCACAGCGCCGCGACCTGCCGCGCCAGCGGCTGGTGCGCGACGAGGCGCTGCTGGAGATCGCGGCGCATGAGCCGGGTTCCGTCGAGGCGCTGGCGCGCGTGCGCTCGCTCGGCCGGTCCTTCGCCGAGGGTCCGATGGGCCAGGCGCTGCTGGAGGCGGTGGCGCGCGGCATCGCGGTGCCCAAGGAACAGCAGCCGGCCCCCCTGGAGCGCGGCGAACCGCCGGCCGGGCGCGGCCCCATCCTGGAACTGCTGCGCGTGCTCCTGAAGCTGAAATGCGAGGAGCACGACGTCGCCCAGAAGCTGGTGGCGAGTGCCGCCGACCTCGACCTGATCGCCGCCGACGACCGCGCCGATGTGCCGGCGCTGCAGGGCTGGCGCCGCACGGTGTTCGGCGAGGATGCGCTGGCGCTGAAGTCCGGCCGCCTGGCGCTCACCGCCAAAGGCAGCCGCATCGAGGTGGTGGAGATCGAGTAGGGCGGCCCCTACTCGATCCGCGTCTCGGCCCCAAGGGCGCGGCCGAGGGCGTCCAGGCGGCGGCGCACGACATCGCCGATGAGCGCGTGGCGGCCGCCGGCCATGGTCAGGGTCAGCCGCCCCCCGGCAAGGGACAGGGCGCAGTCGCTGAGCACGCCCGCCGCACCGCCGGTGAAGGTGTGGGCGAGGCGCAGGGCCAGGCCCAGCGTGGTCGCCTGGCGCCGGGCGGCGGGATCGAGCAGGCGGTCGGCCGAGGCGGTGAAGCCCATCGGATCATCGCCGGCATAGCGTGCGGCCACGGCGAGCGCCAGGCGGGCGCGCCCGGGATGGTCGATGCCGACCACCGGCAGGCGCAGGATGCGCCAGAACGCATGCTCGGCCCGATAGTCGGGATGCTCCATCCAGGCGATGTCGCTGAGCAGGCAGGCCGCCCGCATCAGCCGGCCGGCAGCCGGGTCCGGCGCGGCGAACAGCGGTGCCACGAAATGCTCGATCTCCGCGCCATGCTCCGGGAACCGCCCGGCCTCCCGCGCGATCGCCCGGCAGGCGGAAATCAGCGGGTCCTCCGCCTGCTCCCGCGGGCTCAGGCGGTCGAACAGGCAGCCCTCGCGCAGGCCCTGGGCGCTGAACACAAGGGCTGAGGCACGGGTGGCGGCGAGCAGGCGCTCCAGCACCGCGGCGGCATAGGGCAACCCCTCCAGGCGGCGGCGGGAGACCCCCGGAAGGTCCTTCAGGCCGTTCCTGCCGCCGGCCTTGTCGCGCCGCTGCACGCGCAGCAGGAAGGCCTCGGCGGCGTGCCGCTCGATCGCATAGTTGTGGATGACGTGCAGCGGATAGCCGGTGGCCGCCATATGGGCGCGGGCCAGGCTGCGCCAGGCGCCGCCAACGGCGTAGAGGGGCCGCCCGGCGCCGGTCGGCAGCCAGCCGACCTCGGCGAGCCGGCCGTCGATCACCTGGCGGAGCTGCTTGCGCTTCGCCTCGGCAAGGTCGGCCAGCCGCAGCGGCCCCAGGGGCAGGGTTGCCTGCGGACCGATCCGCCCGCCGGCGACGTCAACCACCTCCAGGCTGCCGCCGCCGAGATCGGCGACGATGCCATCGGCCTGGGGCTCGGCCGCGAGCACGCCGAGGGCAGACAGCCGCGCCTCCTCCCCGCCCGAGACGATCCGCACCATGATGGCGAAGCGGCGCTCGATCTCGGCCACGAAGCTGGTGCCGTTGCTGGCGTCGCGCACCGCGGCGGTGGCCAGCACGGCGAGATCGCCCACCGCCATCGCCCGGGCCACCGCGACGAAGCGGCCGATGTTCTCCAGCGCCACCGCCATGCCTTCGAGCGACAGCCGCCCGCTGCTTTCGAGCCCGCGCCCCAGGCCGCACAGCACCTTCTCGTTGAAGATCGCGAAGGGGGCGCGGGCCAGCCCGTCGAACACCACCAGCCGGATCGAGTTGGAGCCGATATCGAGAACGCCGATGCGCCCGGCCGGTTCGCGCGCGGCCGGAAAATCCTGGTTCACCGTGTCGGCCTTCAGTTCCGGTTGAGCACGAGGCGCGGCAGGGGCTGCGATTTCTTCAGCGCGCTGCCGCGGCCGGACAGGCTGGGATTGGTCATGAAGTAGTGGTGGGCGCTGAAGGCCGCCGCACCCTCGGCCGCGATACGCCGGTAGCGCCCGTCCGGACCGAGGGCCCAGCTCTGCTGGTTGTCCTTCAGGTTGGCGATCATGATCTGCTCCATCACCTGCTGCCGCACCGTGGCATTCTCGACCGGCACCAGCGTCTCCACGCGCCAGTCGAGGTTGCGCGGCATCCAGTCGGCGCTGGAGATGTAGACCTTGGCGGCGTCCGAGGGCAACGGCGCACCATTGGCGAAGCACGAAATCCTGGCATGCTCCAGGAAGCGGCCAACGATGGAGCGCACGCGGATGGTCTCCGACAGGCCCGGAACGCCCGGCCTCAGGCAGCAGATGCCGCGCACCACCAGCTCGATCGGCACGCCGGCCTGGGAGGCGCGGTAGAGCGCGTCGATCACCTGCGGATCGACCAGGGCGTTCATCTTCGCCCAGATGCCGCTGGGCCGCCCCTCCTGCGCCGCCTTCGCCTCGGCCGCGATGTTGGCGAGCAGCCGGTCGCGCAGATGCACGGGCGCCAGCACCAGCTTTTCCATGGCGTCCGGCTTGGCATAGCCGGTGATGAAGTTGAAGGCGCGGGCAACGTCCTGGCCCAGCACGACGTCGCAGGTGAAGAAGGACAGGTCGGTGTAGACCTTGGCGGTCTGCGGGTGATAGTTGCCGGTGCCGATATGGCAGTAGCTGCGCAGCCCCCCCTGCTCGCGTCGCACCACCAGCGACAGCTTGGCGTGGGTCTTCATGTCGAGGAAGCCATAGACCACCTGCGCCCCGGCGCGCTCCAGGTCGCGCGCCCAGCGGATGTTCGCCTCCTCGTCGAAGCGGGCCTTCAGCTCGACCAGCGCCGTCACCGACTTGCCGGCCTCCGCCGCCTCGATCAGGGCCGAGACGATCGGGGAGTCGGCCGAGGTCCGGTACAGCGTCTGCTTGATCGCGATGACCGCGGGGTCGCGGGCCGCTTGGCGCAGGAACTGCACCACCACGTCGAAGCTCTCGAAAGGGTGGTGGACCACGATGTCCTTCTGGCGGATGGCGGCAAAGCAGTCGCCGCCGAAGTCGCGGATGCGCTCGGGGAAGCGGATGGTGAAGGGCGGAAACAGCAGGTCCGGCCGGTCCGGCACGATAAGCTCGCGCACGTCGGCGATGCCGAGCATCTCCTCCTGGCGATAGACATCCTCGGGCTGCACGCGGAGCTGGTCGACGACGAAGCGCTGCAGGTCCTCCGGCGTGTCGCCGCTGATGGTAAGCCGGATCACCACGCCGCGGCGGCGGCGCTTGAGGGCGGATTCGAAGAAGCGGACCAGGTCCTCCGCCTCCTCGTCGATCTCCATCTCGCTGTCGCGCAGGATGCGGAACAGGCCGGCGCCCTGCAGGTGGAAGCCCGGAAACAGCCGGTCGAAGAAGCACTGCACCAGCTTTTCCATCGGCAGGAAGCGCAGGCTGGTGCCCGGCAGCCGCACGAAGCGGCCGAGCTGCGGGGGCATCGGCACCAGCGCCAGCATGACCCTGCCATCGCTCGCCCGCTGAAGCTGCAGCACCAGCGCCATGCCCTTGTTGGGGATGAAGGGAAAGGGATGGGCGGGGTCGATGGCAAGCGGGGTGAGCACCGGAAAGACATGGTCGCGGAAATAGCCTTCGAGCCATGCACGCTCGGCCGCCGCCATGGGCTCGGCATCGACCACCTCGATCCCCGCCCCCTTCAGCGCCGCCTTCAGCGCGTGCCACACCTTCTGCTTCTCGGCCAGGATGGCGCCGGCTTCCTTGCGCACGGCGGCGAGCTGCTGCTCGGCGGTCAGCCCATCCTGGCTGGGATCGGTGACACCGGCCTGGATCTGGGCCTTCAGGCCGGCGACGCGGACCATGTAGAACTCGTCGAGATTGGACGAGCAGATCGACAGGAAACGCAGCCTCTCCAGCAGCGGATGGCGCTCGTTGGAGGCTTCGTCAAGCACGCGCGTGTTGAAGGCGAGCCAGGACAGCTCCCGATTGATGAACCGTTCGGGCGTCGTCAGGTCGATCGACCTTTCCGTCGTCGGTTCGGCATCGCTCACGACAGTCCCTCCGCATCGGCGAACGCGGCAAAACTAGCACGCTGGCGGAAAGCCTGTCATGTGAAGCCCCGGTGACGGTGCGGCGGGCAGCAGGTGGGGGCTACTCGAAATAGGGGCCGAAGCGCGCGTGCACCATCGCCTGCATCGCCTTGAAGGCGCGGGGCGCCCGCTTCTGCGCCAGGCCGCCCTTGGCCAGAGAGGTCAGCATCGTGCAGGTGAGCTTGGTGACACCGCCATCCGGCCGCTGGATCTGGGTGTTCAGGCCGTCCATCACCGCCATGGAGGCACTGGTGCCTTCGCCCCCATAGGGCTCGAAATAGAAGATATGCATGTGCGAAATGCGGTCATCCTGCATCGCAAGCTGAAGCAGCTTCGGCGCGCAGGCGGCAAGGCAGGGATTGTACATGGTGATCAGCACGATCGTGGCGGGCTGGCCGAATTCCTTCACCAGCGCTCCATAGTGCTTGATGAAGGCTTCCTCGGAATCGTATTTGCCGCCCTTCGACATGAAGCGCTTGATGGTGGCGTCCTTCAGGTCGAACTGCGACAGGGTGAAGGTGCCGCCGTGCCTGGAGCGGATGGCGAAGTTCTTGTTGGCTTCGCCCAGCAGCGTTGGCGACAGATCGGCTTCCGTGACCCACATCGAGCCATCCCTCCCGTCCCCCGCGCGGCCAGTCTATGCCCCCCGGCACGCGCGGTCGAGACGAAGAAGGATGCCTATAGCGTGCCGGGGAAATGGCCGCCGTCGAGCAGCAGGTTCTGGCCGACGATGAAGCCGGCGTGCTGGCTGCACAGGAAGGCGCAGGCAGCCCCGAACTCCTCGGGCGTGCCATAGCGGCCAGCCGGCACCACCGCCTTGCGCTCCTCGAACATCACCTCGAAGGGCTTGCCGGCCTTCTCGGCCTGCATCTGGGTGTTCTTGCGCAGCCGGTCGGTGTCGAAGGGTCCCGGCAGCAGGTTGTTGATGATCACGTTGTGGCGGGCGACCTCGCGCGCCAGGCCGGCGACGAAGCCGGTGAGCCCCGCCCGCGCGCCGTTGGACAGGCCAAGGAAGCTGATCGGTGCCTTCACCGCGCCCGAGGTGATGTTGACGATGCGCCCGAAGCGCCGCGCGATCATGCCGTCGACCGTGGCCTTGATCAGCTCGATCGGGGTCAGCATGTTGGCGTCGATTGCCTTGATCCAGGCCTCGCGGTCCCATTCCCGGAAATTGCCGGGGGGCGGGCCGCCGGCGTTGTTCACCAGGATGTCGGGATCGCGGCAGGCGGCCAGCGCGGCCGAGCGGCCCTCGGGCGTGGTGATGTCGCAGGCGACGGCGGTGACGGTCACGCCCGTGCGCTCGCGGATCTCGCGGGCGGTGGCGTCGAGATCGGCGGCGGTGCGCGCCACGATGGTTACGTTCACGCCCTCCTGCGCCAGCGCCATCGCGCAGCCCTTGCCGAGCCCCTTGCTGGCGGCGCAGACCAATGCGGTGCGTCCGGCGATGCCCATGTCCATGTCAATCTCCGTGGTGAATTTCTTGTTCGATTTCCCGCAGCACGTCGCGCGCCAGCGGCACGGTCGGCGGCCGCCGCGCCGCCAGCCCGCGGCGATCCATGGCAGCAGCGGCAGCCGCCA
>CAZEQG010000220.1:0-5805 GCA_964514295.1 uncultured Alphaproteobacteria bacterium | reverse complement strand
GGCGGCCGGCCCGTCGCGCCCGGCGGCGCGCGCGGCTTGATCGGGGGTGAGGTCCATCGCCCGAGCCTAGCACGCCGCCACCGCCGCGCCAGCCGGCCATGACGCAGCCATGACAAGGTGTCAGTTGCCATTCCCCGGCCGGCCGGCCAGAGTTCCGGCGATGACAACCTGCTGACGGTGCCGCGATGAAATCCCCTCTGCGCCTGGGCGTGAACATCGATCATGTGGCCACCATCCGCAACGCGCGGGGCGGCCGGCATCCCGATCCGGTCCGGGCGGCGCGGCTGGCCGCCCAGGCCGGGGCCGACGGCATCACCGCGCATCTGCGCGAGGACCGGCGGCATATTTCCGACGACGACATCCGCCGCCTGACGCGCGAGATCGACCTGCCGCTGAACTTCGAGATGGCGGCGACCGACGAGATGCTGGCGATCGCCCTGGCCCACAAGCCGCATGCCGCCTGCATCGTGCCGGAAAAGCGCAGCGAGGTGACGACCGAGGGCGGGCTGAACGCCGCCGGCCTGCACAACCATCTGGTGCGCTTCGTGCGCGAGATGGGGGAGGCCGGGATCCGGGTATCGCTGTTCATCGAGCCCGATGCCGAACAGCTCAAGGCCGCCGTGAGGCTCGGCGCGCCGGTGGTGGAACTGCACACCGGCGCCTATTGCGAGGCCGAGGGCGAGGCCCGGGCGCATCATCTGCGCCGCCTGGTCGAAGCCGCCGCCATCGCCGAGGATCTGGGGCTGGAGTGCCACGCCGGCCACGGCCTCAGCTTCGACACGGTGGCGCCGGTCGCCGCCATCCCGACGCTGAAGGAGCTGAACATCGGCCATTTCCTGGTGGGGGAGGCGATCTTCTCCGGCCTTGACAGCGCCATCCGGCGGATGCGCGCCGTGATGGACACGGCGCGGGCCGAGGCGGCGGGGGCGCGCAGCGCGTGATCATCGGCCTGGGCAGCGACATCATCGACATCCGCCGCATCGAGCGGACGCTGGCACGCTTTGGCGAGCGCTTCACGCTGCGCGTCTTCACCCCGGTCGAACGGGCGAAGTCCGACCGGCGGGCCGGCCGCGCCGCCAGCTATGCCCGCCGCTTCGCCGCCAAGGAAGCCTGCGCGAAGGCGCTCGGCACCGGGATCGCGCGTGGCACCTACTGGCGCGACCTCGGCGTGGTCAACCTGCCGGGGGGCAAGCCGACCATGGCGCTGACCGGCAATGCCGCGGCGCGACTGCGGGCGATCACGCCGCCCGGCATGACGGCCCAGATCGACGTGACGATCACCGACGATTTCCCGACTGCCCAGGCCATCGTCATCATCTCGGCGGTGCCGGCCGGCGGAAGCTGAGGCGGCGGGGCTACAGCCGCTCGGCCGCGCCGATCAGCATGTCGATGGTCTGTCCGTCGGCCGACAGGGGCAGGGTCAGGCGCGCCATCGCGCCAACGCGCTTGTCGCTGCCCACGAAGCGGTCGACGCGGTACATCGGCCGGCCGTCGACCGCCACCTGCATGAGGGCGCGCACCAGGTCGGGGTAGGGCGTCTCCTCTGGCAGCGGCAGCAGATGGCCGGTGCGGTCGCGCCCGTACCAGTCGGCCAGCATGGCGCCATAGAGGCGATAGCGCAGGCGCGGCCCCGGCCGCAGCACGTCGAACAGCACGATCCGGCCGAGCAGGGCGGGCGGGATGTCCTCGGCCACGAAGTCATGGCGGGCGGGCATGGGCCGGGTGCCGCGCAGCCCGTCCCAGAAGTCCCAGAACTGCTGCAGAGGCGGTTCGGCGATGAGCGGCCTCACGCGCGCTCCGGCCCGACGGTGCTGACGCCTGCCCCCAGGATCATGTCGACGCGCCGGCCATCCTGCGACAGCGGCAGCGCGATGCGCTCCATCCAGCCCTTGCGCCGGTCGTTGGGCTCGAACGGCTCTATGTGGTGCGACGGCCGGCCGCTCAGCGCCACCTCCAGCAGCCAGCGCTGCACCGCCCGCCCGGTCGGCCGTTCGGGGTCGTCGATGAAGCGCCCGGTCAGATCGGCCCGCCGCCATTCGGCCAGCATGGTGCCATAGACCCGGTAGCGCAGCCGCGGGGGGGCGCCGGCCAGCCCCCAAAGCACGTCGAGCAGCACCATGTGCCCCCACAAGCTCAGTGGCACATCAAGAATGTCCCAATCGCCGCGAGCAGGCATGGCCCGGCCGCGCCGGGGCTTGTCCCAGATCTCGTAGAGCATGCGAAGGGGCGCTTCCCTGATCTCCACGGCCCATCGTAGCGCGAAGCCGGGCCGATTTCGATTTGTGTAACGGCAGGCCTCCCGGGGCCTGGTGTCGCGGCGGCGGTTGGGATTTGCATCGCTTCCGGGCAGGCGCTAGCGTTGCCGCCGTCATGAAGATCACCGACATCGAAGGCATCCTCCTTCGCCTGCCGGTCGTTCGCGAGATCGGCGACGGCTGCCAGAACATCCTCATCATCCGCATCCACACCGACGAGGGCATCCTCGGCATCGGCGAGGCGCACACCAATCCGCTGGTCAACAAGGCCGTGCTGGATGCCCCGATATGCTCGGTCTCGGCCCAGGGGCTGCGCCAGCTCCTGATCGGCGAGGACCCGCGCGATATCGCGCGCCTCAACGACAAGATGCAGCGCCACAGCCAGACCTATGGCCGGCGCGGTGTCGCGATGCACGTGATCAGCGGCATCGACATCGCCCTGTGGGACATCCTTGGCAAGTCCGTCGGCCTGCCGGTCCACCGCCTGCTGGGCGGCGCGCGCAAGCTCGTGCACCGCGCCTATGCCAGCGACCTGTCGCAGGACACGGTCGAGGAGACCATCGAGCGGGCGCTGGCGCACAAGGCCAGTGGCTACCGGGCGATGAAGTTCGGCTGGGGGGCGCTGGGCGGCGACCCGCGCGCCGACGTGGCGGTGGCGGCGGCGCTGCGCCGGGCGCTGGGCGACGACTTCGACATCATGATCGACATGGGCTTTGCGGTGCCGCTCGACCATGCGCTCTATCTCGGCCGGGCGCTGGCCGAGCACGGGGTCTATTTCCTGGAGGAGCCGCTGGCGCCGGATGACTGGCGCGGCTGGCGCACGCTGGTCGCCTCCTCTCCCACGCCGATTGCCACCGGCGAGAAGCTGTCGGCGGAGGCGGAGTATCTCGACCTCATGGACCAGGGCAGCCTGCGCGTGATCCAGCCCGACGTCGCGCGGGTCGGCGGCATCTCGGCCGCCCTGCGCATCGCGGTGCATGCCGAGGCGCGGGGGGTGCGGGTGATCCCGCACTGCTGGTCGACCGACGTCCTGGTCTCGGCCACGCTCCAGGTGATCGCCACCCTGCGCGACTGCCCCTATCTGGAATACAACGTCACCGACAATCCGTTGCGCACCGACCTGCTGGTGAACCCGATCCGGCCGGTGGACGGTGTGGTCGCGGTGCCGGACGGGCCCGGCCTCGGCATCGAGCTCAACCCCGACACCCTCGCCAAGTACCGCTGGGAACCCTGAAATGACCTGTGAGAAGATGTGGCAGAACGGCCGCGTGGTCGACTATGCCGATGCCCGCATCCATGCCTTTTCGGGCGTCGTGAAGTATGGTGCGGCGGTGTTCGAGGGCATCCGCGGCTACTGGAGCGCGAAGGACCAGGAACTCTACGTGTTCCGCCTGCGCGAGCACATGGAGCGGCTGGCCTTCGGGATGAAGGCGATGCGCTTCGAGGGCGGCCCCTCGGTCGACGAGCTGGTGGCCGGCATCATCGAGCTCGCACGGGCGAACGAACTGCGCGAGAACGTGCACTTCCGCGCCATCGTCTATCTCGATGGCGATGGCGACATGAACATCGCCGGCCCGGTCGGCGTGGTCATGGGGGCGGTGAAGCGCCCGCCATCGAAGCGGCTGGAGACCGGCATCAATGTCTGCATCTCCTCCTGGCAGCGCATCGCCGACAATGCCCTGCCGCCGCGCGTGAAATGCGTCGCCAACTACGTGAACAACCGGGCGGCGGAGATGGAGGCGGCGGCCGGCGGCTATGACGGGGCGCTGATGCTGACCGCCGATGGCAAGCTGTCGGAGGCGACGGGGGCGTGCGTGTTCCTGGTCCGCGGCGGCCGGCTGGTCACACCCGACACCAGTTCCGACATCCTGGAGAGCATCACCCGCGAGACCGTGATCCGGCTTGCCCGCGAGAAGCTGGGCCTGGCCGTGGAGGAGCGCCGCGTCGACCGCAGCGAGCTCGCGGCGGCCGAGGAGGCGTTCTGGTGCGGCTCCGGCCAGGAGGTGGTGCCGATCGTCTCGGTGATCCGCCAGAAGGTGGGCACGGGCACGCCAGGACCCGTCACCAGGCAGGTCCAGCAGGCCTATTTCGATGTGGTTGAGGGCCGCGTGGCCGATCATCCCGAATGGCGCCAGCCGGTCTGGCAGGCGCCCTGACGGGGGCGGCTAGATCAGGCCGAACTCCCTGAGCGCGGTCGCCAACATCACTCCGCCGATGGCCAGCACCAGGGCGCCCGAGGCATAGGGCAGGCGGGCCGCCAGCCGGTCCAGCACCGGCCAGCGGCCGATGGCGCGGCCTGCCCCCCAGGCGGCGGCAACCCCGATGCCGACAAGGGTTGCCGCCAGCCCCACGCTGAAGGCGGCGACCATCACGACGCCAAGCGCCAGCTGGCTGAACTGCAGGCTGACCAGCAGCACCGCAATGGCCGCCGGGCAGGGCAGCAGCCCGCCGGTGAAGCCGAACCACGCCACATCCATGCTGCCGACGCGCCGGACCATGCGGCCATCGGCCGGGGCATGCCGGTGGCCATGGTCGTGCCGATGGTCATGGTCGTGCCGGTGGTCATGGTCGTGCCGGTGGTCATGGTCGTGACTGTGGCCGTTGTGGTGGCCATGGTCATGCCCATGGTCATGCCCATGCCCGTGCGGCCGGCCGGCGCTGAGCAGCAGGCGCAGGGCCAGCACCATCACGATCGCGCCCGAGGCCAGCATCAGCCAGGGATGGGCGCGCTCCGCCACCAGCCCGTCGCTGAGATAGAGGCCGAGCAGCACCAGTGCCCAGACCACGATGGTGTGGCCGAGCGCCGCCGCCAGGCCGAGCAGCACGGCCTGGGCGGCGGTGCCGCGGATGGCGACGATATAGGCCGCCATCATCGACTTCGAATGGCCGGGTTCCAGCGCATGCAGGGCGCCCAGCAGCACCGCGGCGGGCAGATAGAGCCAGGGATTGGCAACCCCTGACTGCACGATGGCGGCAATGTCGGGCATCGGGCCTCACAGGTATTTGGACAGCGCCTTCATTTCCTTCAGTGCCGTGCGGGCGTCGCGCGGCCCCTCCGTCGCCATGCCGTCCAGGCAGTGCTCGATATGGTCGCGGATCAGGTCCTTCTTGGCGCTGGCCACGGCGCGCTCCACGGCGTGGAGCTGCTGGGCCAGATCCAGGCAGGGCCGCCCTGCCTCCATCATGGCGATGACCGAGCGGATGTGGCCTTCGGCCCGCTTCAGGCGCTTGGCGATGTCGAGATGCGACTGGTGCATGGCCATAAGGTATCCCCCAGGATAGGATATGACAAGAGGGGTGGCGCGACAGGTCGGGTTCCGTCGCGCTGCGCCATGGTCTAGCTTCGGGCCGGAACCGGGGAGGGGCGCATGGCGAAGATCGAGGGTGCCGAGGGGAGGCTGGGTTGACGAAGCCGATGGTGGTGGCGGACCGGCTGCCGGCGATGGCGGCCCGCGCGCTGGAGGACGCCTATGCGCTGGTCGATATCTCCACCGACCGCGCCGGCGGCCTCGCGGCCGGGCGCGGCGCCCGGGCGGCGGTGCGTGGCGGC
>CAZEQG010000219.1:0-5811 GCA_964514295.1 uncultured Alphaproteobacteria bacterium | reverse complement strand
GGCCGCCGGCGCGAGGCATAGCAGCGCCGGCCGCCGGCGCCGATGAATTCGGCTGGGTGCCGGTGAAAATTTTTCGGGGTCCGCCGATTGCCGGCGCGCCGGGCGGGGGCTAGCGTCGAGCCTGCCCGCCGCCCACCGGAACGCGCCCGACGCCATGGCCAGCCACGACCAGATTCCGCCGATCTACGTCACCTTCCTGAACCGGCTCGACATCGAGGCGGTGGCCCTGACCGACGCCGAGATCCTGGCCGCGATCGAGGCGAGCCTGGCGGCCCAGGGGCGTGGCCAGACGGTGATCGAGCCGCGCATGCACCTGACGCCCGATCCCGCCTATCCCGGACATTTCAACGTGCTGCGCGGGGTGATCCACGGCGATGTGCGGCGGGCCGGGGTGAAGGTGATCTCCGACTACTATCTGAACTACGAGCAGGGGCTGCCCTCGGAACTGGGCACGCTGATCCTGATGGACCCGGCCAACGGCGTGCCCAGGGCGATCCTGGATGCCAGCCACCTGACCGACATGCGCACCGGCGCCGTCACCGCCATCGGCGCCAAGTACCTCGCCCGCAAGGGCAGCAAGGTGCTGGGCCATATCGGGGCGCGGGGCACCGCCTATTGGAACGTGCGGCTGATGGACAGCCTGTTTGACTTTGCCGAGATCCGCGTCCACTCGCGGCGCAAGGAAAGCCGCGATGCCTTCGCCGAGCGGCTGCGCCGCGACCTTGGCAAGCAGGTGGTGGTGACGCCGGACTGGCAGTCCTGCGTCGAGGGCGCGGACATCGTGGTGGAAGCCTCCCGCCTGGTCGAGCCGGCGCCGCTGCTGAAGACCGAATGGATCGCCAAGGGCGCCCTGGTGATGCCCTATGGCACCATGAGCGCGGTGGAGCTGTCGCTGACCGACATCATGGACAAGATGGTGATGGACGACTGGGGCCAGGCCCGGGCCGGCACCAAGGGGGCGCTGCGCCAGCATGTCGACAGCGGCCGCCTGTCGGAGGCGACGCTGCATGCCGAGATCGGGCAGATCGTGGCCGGCCTCAAGCCGGGGCGCGAGCGCGAGGACGAGACCATCCTGTTCTGGCATCGCGGCCTGTCGCTGTCGGACATCGCGCTGGGCCATGCCATGATCGAGAAGGCGGAGCGGCTGGGCATCGGCCAGCGGCTGAGGTTCGCCTGAGGGGCGCCATGGCAGGTGTCTTCAAGGATCCGCGCAAGCGGGCGTTCCTGAACCCGGCCGGGGCCGACCGGCCCCTGGCCAGCCCGATCGCGCCCGCCACCCTGAAGGCCGCCCGCGCCTACCGGCAGGAGCGCATCCGCCAGCAGCTCCGCGCGCATGACTGCGCGGCGATCCTGCTCTACGACCCGGTGAACATCCGCTACGCCCTCGACGTCTCCAACATGCAGCTTTGGATGACGCACAACCCCTCGCACTATGCCGTCATCTGCACGGACGGACCGGCCGTCGATTTCGAGTATCGCGGCTCCGAGCATGTCGCCCACGGCATCGAGACCATCGACGAGGTGCGGCCGGCGACCTCCTGGTTCTACTTCACCGCCGGCAGCCGGGTGGCGGAGCGCTGCGAGCGCTGGGCCGATGAGGTGGCCGATCTGGTGCGCGCGCATGGTGGCGGCAACCGGCGGCTTGCCGTCGACAAGCTGGAGCCGCTGGGGGTGGATGCGCTGCGCCGGCGCGGGCTGACCCTGGTGGAGGGCCAGCAGATCACCGAGCAGGCGCGCTGCGTGAAAAGCGCGGAGGAACTTCAGCTCATGGGCTGGACCATCCGCGTCTGCGAGGCCGCCATGGCGCGGATGTACGAAGCCTCCGAGCCGGGCCGCAGCGAGCAGGAGGTGTGGGCCGAACTGCACTACGAGAACATCCGCTCCGGCGGCGAGTGGATCGAGACGCGCCTGCTGGCCGCCGGGCCGCGCACCAACCCGTGGTTCCAGGAATGCTCGGCCCATGTCTGCGAGGATGGCGACATGCTGGCCTTCGACACCGACATGATCGGCCCCTACGGCTACTGCGCCGACCTGTCGCGGTCCTGGACGGTCGGCCACCGGGCGATGACCGGGCCGCAGCGCGCGCTCTATGCCGCCGCCCGCGAGCAGATCGAGCACAATCTCGCCCTGCTGCGGCCGGGATTGGCGTTCCGCGAATTCACCGAACGGTCCTGGCCGATCCCGGAGAAATACCTGGCGCGGCGCTATTCCTGCGCCCTGCACGGGGTCGGCATGGCCGACGAGTGGCCGTCGGTGCCGCTCGGCCCCGACATCGCCGGGGTGTATGACGGCTGCTTTGCCGAGAACATGGTGGTCTGCGTCGAGGCGCTGATCGGCGAGGTGGGCGGGCGCGAATGCGTGAAGCTGGAGACCCAGGCGCGCATCACCGCCACGGGCGCCGAGCGGCTTGACAGTTTTCCCTGGGAAGAGCTGTAGACCGCCCGCGACGGGCAGGAGGAGCGGGACGGACATGGCTGGCGACGACATCGTGCTTTCGGAGCTGAGCGACGAGGATCTCGTGCCGCAGATCCACGACGACCTCTATGACGGGCTGAAGGAGGAGGTGGAGGAGGGCGTGCGCATCCTGCTGGAGCGCGGCTGGACGCCCTACAAGGTGCTGACCGATGCGCTGGTCGAGGGCATGCGCATCGTTGGCGTGGACTTCCGCGACGGCATCCTGTTCGTGCCGGAAGTGCTGATGTCGGCCAACGCCATGAAGGCGGGCATGGCGATCCTGCGGCCGCTGCTGGCCGAGACCGGCGCGCCGCCGGTGGGCAAGATGGTGATCGGCACGGTCAAGGGCGACATCCACGACATCGGCAAGAACCTGGTGGCGATGATGATGGAGGGGGCGGGCTTCGAGGTCATCGACCTCGGCATCAACAACGCCGTCGAGCGCTATCTGGAGGCGATCGCCGAGCACAAGCCCGACATCCTGGGCATGTCGGCCCTGCTGACCACCACCATGCCCTACATGAAGGTGGTGATCGACACGCTGAAGGAGAAAGGCATCCGCGAGGACATCGTGGTGCTGGTCGGCGGCGCGCCGCTGAACGAGGAGTTCGCCCGCGCGATCGGCGCCGATGCCTATTGCCGCGATGCCGCCGTGGCGGTGGAGACGGCCAAGGACTTCATGATGCGCCGCCACAACCAGCGCGCGTCCGGCTAGGGCGCCGGGGTGGGTGCCGCGCTGCCGCGCCGCCAGCTTATCCTCGCCTGCGGTGCGCTGGCGCGGGAGGTGATGGCGGTGCTCGCGGCCAATGGCCTCGGCCATGTCAGCCTGCGCTGCCTGCCGGCCGGGCTGCATAACCGGCCAGAGGCCATCCCCGGCGCGCTGAAGGCGGCGCTGGCCGACGCGCGCGGCGAGTTCGACGACATCCTGGTGGGCTATGCCGATTGCGGCACCGGCGGCCTGCTCGACCGGCTGCTGGCCGAGGAAGGGCTGACCCGCCTGCCGGGCGCCCACTGCTATGCCTTCTACAGCGGCGTCGAGGCGTTCGGGCGGGCGGCCGAGGCCGACATGCGGGCGTTCTTCCTGACCGACTTCCTGGTCCGCCAGTTCGACACCCTGGTGATCCGGGGTCTCGGCCTCGACCGCTTCCCCGAGCTGCGCGACAGCTATTTCGGCCAGTACGAGAAGGTCGTCCACCTGGCGCAGGAGGAGGATGCCGGCCTGGCCGAGGCGGCGCGGGCGGCGGCCGACCGGCTCGGCCTCGCCTTCGAGCGGCGGCCGGTCGGCCTCGGCGACCTCGCCCCGGCCATCCTGTCCTTCACGCAGAAAACCAAGGAAACCGGACCATGACGGCAGAGCGCGCGGCAAACCGTGGCGAGGACCGCCGGGCGCGGCGGCGCAGCGAGGCAAGCCAGGGCATCGCCCAGCCGCCCTGGGCGCCGATCCGCAACCCCCTGCCGCCCCTGGAGCTGCTGGACGAGGAGGGGCTGGAGCGGATCGAGGCGACCGCGCTCAGGGTGCTGGAGGAGCTGGGGATCGAGTTCCTCAACGACGCCGCCCTCGACGTGTTCGAGAAGGCGGGCTGCCGCGTCGACCGGGCGAGCCGGCTGGTGCGCTTCGAGCCGGCCATGCTGCGCGAGACGGTGGCGAAGGCGCCGCGCCAGTTCCGCCTGCATGCGCGCAATCCCGAGCGCACCATCACCCTTGGCGACAACACGGTGAACTTCGGCCCGGTCGGCAGCCCGCCCAACATCTCCGACCTCGACCGCGGCCGCCGGCCGGGCAGCTTCCAGGACCTGTGCAACCTGATCAAGATCAACCAGTCCCTGACCTGCCTGCACCACTCCGGCGGCACCCTGGTGGAGGCACTCGACCTGCCGGCGGACTCCCGCCATCTCGACCTCTACCGTGCCCATACCGAGCTGTCCGACCGCGGCTTCATCGCGCGGGCCATCGGCCGCGAGCGCATCGAGGATGCGCTGGCCGTGGTCGCGCTCGCCCGTGGCGTGCCGCGCGAGCAGCTTCTGCACGAACCCTCGATCACCACCATCATCAACGTGAATTCGCCGCGTCGGGTGGACCGCGAGATGATCGCCGGGCTGATGGCGATGACCGAGTACGGCCAGCCCTGCATCATCACCCCCTTCACGCTCGCCGGCGCCATGAGCCCGGTGACCGTGGCGGGCGCGCTCGCCCAGCAGACGGCCGAGGCGCTGGCGGTGATCGCCCTGGTGCAGCTCCTGCGGCCGGGCACGCCCACCGTGTTCGGCGGCTTCACCTCCAATGTCGACATGAAGTCGGGCGCCCCCGCCTTCGGCACCCCGGAATACACCCGCGCCACCATCATCGGCGGCCAGATCGCACGGCGCTGGGGCCTGCCCTACCGGGCCAGCAACGTGAACGCCTCCAACTGCGTCGATGCGCAGTCGACCTATGAATCGGCGATGTCGCTGTGGGCCTGCGTGCTGGCCCATGCCAGCTTCGTGCATCATGCCACCGGCTGGCTGGAGGGCGGCCTGGTCGCCTCCTACGAGAAGACGATCGTCGATGCCGAGATGATCCACTACATGCGGGCCTGGCTTGAGCCGCTCGATGTTAGCGACGATGCGCTCGCCTTCGAGGCGCTGAAGGAGGTGCCGCCGGGCGGCCATTTCTTCGGCGCCGCCCACACCATGGGGCGCTTCGAGACCGCTTTCCACCGGCCGCTGATCGCCGACTGGCGCAATTTCCAGTCCTGGGTCGAGGCAGGCTCGCTGACCGCCACCCAGCGCGCCAACGCGGTATGGAAGAAGGCGCTGGAAACCTATGTCCAGCCGCCGCTCGACCCGGCTGCCAAGGAAGCCATCGATGCCTTCATCGCCCGCCGCAAGCAGGAGATTGCCGCCCGCGGCATCCGCTGAGCCGCCGGGCCGGGCAGGGCGCAGGGGCGGCCGCGGCTAGATGCGCTTGGCCACCCACAGCACGCGGCCGATGATGCTGACCTCCTCGGCCGTGCGTTCATAGCTGCCGTAGCGCGCGTTGGCCGAGGTGATGGCCAGCCGTGGCGGATCGCTGTTGGGGATGTGCTCCACCTGCTTGGCGACCAGCCCGAAGCCGTCATGCAGCACGAAGATGCCGGGCGGCGTCGGCAGGCGGCGGCTCAGGTCGATCATCACCTTGTCGCCGGCCGACAGCACCGGCTCCATGGAATCGCCGTCGATCGTCAGGATGCGCAGGTCGCCGGCCCTGGCGCGCAGCTCGTGGCGGATCCAGTCGAAGGGGAACTGCCACAGCGCCGCCCCGTCCTCGGCCTCCACCAGCGCGCCGCCGCCGGCCGAGGCGGTGACCGCCAGCTCGCGCACCGCGACCACGCCCGCCTC
>CAZEQG010000218.1:0-5813 GCA_964514295.1 uncultured Alphaproteobacteria bacterium | reverse complement strand
GCCCGGCAACCCCGGCCGCCCTGCCGGCGCTCGACCGGCAGGGCCTCGCCAAGGCGGTGGTGGCGACCGGCGCGATCCTCGTGCTGTTCGCAACCCCGCTGCCGCAGGTCACCGGCGTGCTCGCGGTCGCCGGCGCGCTGCTGGTCAGCCGCCGGCTGTCGACCACGCGCATGCTGGGGCTGGTCGACTGGCACCTGCTGGTGCTGTTCGCCGGCCTGTTCGTGGTGACCCATGCCTTTGCCGCCACTGGCATCGCGCAGGCCGGCCTTGCCGGGCTGGCGGCGGCGGGCCTGCCGGTCGATCGCCTGTCGGTGCTGGCGGTGCTGGCGCTCGCCGGCAGCAACACCATCGGCAATGTGCCGGCGGTGGTGCTGCTGCTGGGCATGATGCCGCAGCCTTCGGCGGCGTTCCTGCACGCCCTGGCCGTGCTGTCGACGCTGGCCGGCAACCTGTTCATCGTCGGCAGCCTCGCCAACATCATCGTGGTCGAACGGGCCCGCCAGTCCGGCGTGGCCTTAAGCTTCGCCGAACATGCCCGCTGCGGCGTGCCGATGACGCTGATTTCCTTCGTCATTGCCATCGCCTGGTTTGCCGGGCTGGGCACCTTGCCGCTATAGTCGGGCCGCCATGGACGCCACATCCGAATCGCATCCCCCGCTCTATCCCGAGATCGAGCCCAACCGCAGCGGCTACCTCGCCGTCGGCTTCGGCCACGAGATCTACTGGGAGGAATGCGGCAACCCCGCCGGCCTGCCGGTCGTCTTCCTGCATGGCGGGCCGGGCGGCGGCTGCTCGCCGACCCATCGCCGCTTCTTCGACCCGAAGCGCTACCGCATCGTGCTGTTCGACCAGCGCGGCGCCGGCCGCTCGCGCCCGCTCGGCGCGCTGGACCACAACACCACCCAGCATCTGGTGGGCGACATCGAATCCATCCGCAAGTGGCTCGGCATCGAGCGCTGGCTGGTGTTCGGCGGGTCCTGGGGGTCCACCCTGGCGCTGGCCTATGGCATCAGCCATCCGCAGCGCTGCCTGGGCTTCGTGCTGCGCGGCATCTTCCTCGGCCGGAAGTCGGAGATCGACTGGTTCCTGTCCGGCCTGCGCAACGTGTTTCCCGAAGCCTGGCGCGCCTTCGCGGGCTTCCTGCCGGAGGCCGAGCGGGGCGACCTGATGGGCAGCTACCACATCCGCCTGACCGATCCCGATCCCGCCATCCACATGCCGGCGGCACGCGCCTGGAGCGGCTATGAAGGCGCCTGCTCGACGCTGCGCCCCGACCCCGAGATGATGAAGCGGGCGACCGAGGATGATGTGCATGCGCTGGGCATGGCGCGGCTGGAGACGCATTATTTCCTGTCGCAATGTTTCCTGGGCGAGCGCGAGCTCCTGGACGGGGTGGCGAAGCTGCGCCACCTGCCGGCGGTGATCGTGCAGGGGCGCTACGACATGGTGTGCCCGATCGTCACCGCCGACGAGCTGCACCATGCCTGGCCGGAGGCGGACTACATCGTGGTCCCGGATGCCGGCCATGCCGCGACCGAGCCGGGCACCCGGGCTGCCCTGGTGGCGGCGACGGACCGAATGGCGGCGAAGCTTGGCCACTGATTTCCGACGGGGGGCGAGATGATGATCCGACTGCTTGCAGCGGCGGGGCTGCTGGTCCTGGCCGCGCTGGTCGCGGCCCTGCCGGCCGAGGCGCAGAGCCGCGCCCGCGGCCAGGCACAGACCACGACACCGCCGCCCGCCGCCGATGACGGCAAGGAGCCCGGCTTCCTGGTGGTGGCGGCGGGCTGGTTCGACATGTTCGACGACAAGCAGGCGGTCGCCGGCAGCCTCGAATACGTGTTCAGCCAGGACAGCAAGCTGTGGCTGTTCACCCCCTTCGTCGGGGTGACCGCGACCAACGAGGCCTGGGCCTACGCCTATGCCGGCATCGGGCTCGACGTGTTCTGGGGCCGGCGCATCGTCACCACCCCCACCTTCGCCATCGGCCTATATGCCGAAGGCGATGGCAAGGACATCGGCAGCGTGCTGGAGTTCCGTTCCGGCCTTGAGATCGCCTACCGCTTCGACGACCGCTCGCGGCTCGGCGTCGGCTTCTACCACATCTCCAATGCCGGCATCACCGAAGCCAACCCCGGCACCGAGATCCTGAACCTGCGATACTCGATCCCGATGCGCTGAGGCCGCGCCCGGCCCGCCGTCGGCACCGCCCGCGCGCCGGTCAGTTGAGGGCGCGGAGATCGTGGCGGTGGGCGTGGACCTTGCGGACCGCGCCGACCAGCCGGTCGACCCCGGCATCGTCGAGGTCATAGGCGCAAGGCTCGAAGCCGATCAGGCTGTCGCGGTGCAGCCGCTCGGCAACCGGGCAGAGCCCCTCGCGGTAGTCCGGCGCGCCGAGGGTGAAGGGAAAGCCGTCGCGGCCGATGGCGCGGCGCTGCTGGAACAGCGGCAGCCGGTAGAGCGGCGCGACATAGCCGGTGAAGCACGGAAAGCCCTCGGCCTTCAGCCCGCGCGCGAAACGTTCGCGATCGATGCCGAGCGCCGGCCCCGCCTGCATCGCCCAGACGTAGTAGACATGCCGGCAGCCGGCGCGCACCGCCGGCACCGCCAGCCCCTCAAGATCGCTGAGCCCGGCCGACAGCCGGGCGGCGATGCGCTCGCGGGCCGCGACATGGCTGTCGATGGCGGCGAGCTGCGCCCGGGCGATGGCGGCATGCAGCTCCGACAGGCGCAGGTTCCAGCCGACCATGTTGGTCAGGTCGGCCACACCCGCCGGCGCCACCGCGTTCTCGCCATGGTTGCGGATCAGCCGCAGGCGCAGGGCGAGCCCGTCATCCGCGGTGGCGCAAAGCCCGCCTTCGCCGGCGTGGATGTGCTTGTGATAGTTCAGGCTGAACACCCCGATATGGCCGATGGTGCCGGCCAGCCGGCCATGCTCGGCGGCGAGCGGGCCCTGGGCATTGTCCTCGACCAGATAGATGCCGTGGCGGTCGGCCAGCGCCCGGAGCTGCGCCAGGGCCGCCGGATGGCCGAACAGGTTGGTCGCCAGGATCGCCCGGGTGCGCGGGGTGATCGCCGCCGCCACCGCCGCCGGATCGAGGCAGAAGGTCTCCGCCTCGATGTCGGCGAACACCGGAATGCCGCCATAGGCGAGCGGCGCCATGGCGGTGGCCGACATGGTGGTGGGGGCAAGGATCACCTCGTCGCCCGGCGACAGCCCGATCGCCCCCATCGCCGCCACCAGGGCGGAGGTGGCGGAATTCACCGACACCACATGGCGGGCGCCGAAGCGTGCCGCCCACTCCGCCTCCAGCGCACGCACCTCCGGGCCGCCGTCGAACCTGTCGCCCCAGACGCCGTGGAAGCCGGACAGCACGCCCGAGTCCATCACCCGGGCGACCGCCGCCTTTTCCGCCGGCCCGATCGAGGGGTAGGCCGGCAGCGGCGCGGCGATCGCCGGCCTGCCGCCCAGCGCCGCCAGCGGGCTCACTGCGCCGCCTCTGCCGGGGCCGGCAGCGGCTCGCGCCACAGCTTTCGCATGCGCGGCGGATAGGCCAGCATCACCTGTTCGTAGAGCAGGCTGATGTTGAGGTTCAGGAAGGGGTCGTTCAGCAGCAGGTCGCCATAGGTCGCCTTCATGTACAGCACCTCGCGCTGGAAGCGGGCGGCACGTTCGGGCGCCTCGTCCGAACCGCGGCTGGCGCTCTCGTGATGGTAGAGCTCGGCATAGGGCGTCCACAGCACGCGGTAGCCCGCCCGGCCGACGCGCAGGCAGAAATCGACGTCATTGAAGGCGACGGCGAGGTTCACCTCGTCCAGCCCGCCCACCTCCTCGAACACCGCCTTGCGCAGCATCAGGCAGGCGGCGGTGACGGCGGAGAAGTTCTGCACCAGGTCGGCGCGGCGGAAATAGCCGGGGGCGGTCTTCGGCAGGCGCTTTTCGAAATGGCCGGCGACGCCGCCCGGCCCCAGCACCACGCCGGCGTGCTGGATGGTGTCGTCGGGATAGTAGAGCTTGGCGCCGACGATGCCGATCTCGGGGCGCAGCGCGTGGCGCACCATCTCGCTCAGCCAGTCGCGGCCGATCGGCTCGATGTCGTTGTTCAGCAGCAGCAGCAGTTCGCCCGTCGCCTCGCGGGCACCGAGATTGTTGAGGGCGGAGAAGTTGAAGGGCCGCTCGTCGCGGATCACGCGCACCCGGCTGTCGCGGCGCAACGCCTCGAAATAGGCGAGCGTCGCCGGCTCGGTGCTGCCATTGTCGATCACCAGCAGTTCGATCTCGGGATAATCGGTGCCGCGCAGCACCCCCTCGCAGGACAGCTTCAGCAGTTCCACCCGGTCGCGCGTCGGCACGATCACGCTGACGCGCGGCAGCCGCTCGGGCAGCGGGTAGACGACGCGGTTGTGGTGCGGGTGCTTGCCGGGCCTCACCTCCGCGGCGATGCCCTGGCGCTGGAAATGTTCCGACAGCGCGCGCATCGCCGCATCATGGGCATAGTCCTTCTCGCCCTCGGCCAGCGCCGTGGACCCGCTGATCGCCCGCCAGTGGTAGAGGACATGGGGGATGTGGCGGATGCGGGCCGGCGCGCTGCGTTCGACCACGCGCAGGGTCAAGTCGTAGTCCTGGCTGCCCTCGAAGCCCTTGCGGAAGCCGCCCACCGCCTCCACCAGCGCCCGCCGGTAGACGCCGAGATGGCTGATGTAGTTCTGCGAGTGGAACAGGTCGGGGTTCCAGTCGGTCTTGAAATGGGCGTCGAAACGGCGGCCGGCGGCATCGATCTTGTCCTCGTCGGAATAGATCAGGTCGGCATCGGGATGGGCCGCCAGCTCCTCCGCCACCAGGTAGAGGGCATGCGGCGGGATCGCGTCGTCATGGTCCATGAGCGCCACGAACTCGCCGGTCGCCAGCGCCAGCGCGCTGTTGGAGGCTTCCGAGATGTGGCCGTTGACCGGGCGGTGAACCACCTTGATGCGGGGATCGGCGGCGGCGCATTCCGCCAGCACCGCGCGCACATGCGGGGCGGTCGAGGCATCGTCGGCGATGCACAGCTCCCAGTTCTGGTAGACCTGGTCGCGCACCGAGGCGATCGCCGCGCGCAGGTAGGCTTCCGGGGCGTTGTAGACCGGCATCAGCACCGACAGCCGCGGCTGCGGCAGCAGGGCGAGGCGGGCCGCCATCTGCTGGCGGTCGAGCGGCGTCACCCGGTCGTAGCTGTCGACCCAGAGCTGGTAGTTCGACTGCGCCGCCAGCTCGCGATAGAGCAGATGGCCGAACAGCCCGCGCAAGCCGCCCCGCCGCAGCACCTCCACCGCCCGGCGCAGCTTGTGCATCACCCGGCCGGGCCGGCGGGCCACCGGCGCCAGCTCCTGCCAGGCCAGCCGCGCCACCAGCACCGGCGTCGATATCTCGCGCACCGCGAAATCGGCCAGGCGGAAGGTGCCGGGCACCGTCATCGGGTCGAAGCGCAGCCCATCGACCCGGTCCGGCAGGCGGACCAGCCGGCGGACCCTGCCCTCGACCGGGTGGGGAAGCTGGAGCCGCGCCTCCGGGCTGAAGCCGCTGCCATCGTCGAAATACAGGCAGGGGTCGATCACCTCGCCGTCGGACTCCAGCCGGAACGACACTTCGCACCAGCCGCTGGGCAGCGGGCCGGACAGCGGCTGCAGGACGAAATGCGGATCGTAGCCGGTGGCCCGCCAGCCATCGCCATGGGCCAGCACCTGCTCGCCCGGCACCAGGCGCAGCGGCACCGCCCGCCCGAAGGGCAGCAGCCGGTGCAGCCGCTGGCGGGCGCCGGCCAGCGCCCGGAGCG
>CAZEQG010000217.1:0-5816 GCA_964514295.1 uncultured Alphaproteobacteria bacterium | reverse complement strand
CCTCGCCCCGCCGGTGGTGGCGGCGCGCTGGGCCGAACTGTTCGCGGCGCTGGCGCCCGGGCCGCGGCTCAATCTGGGCTGCGGCGACAAGCCGCTGCCGGGCTACATCAACCTCGACCGGGCGCGGCGCGGGCGCGGACCCGACCTGATCTGCGACCTGACGGCCCCACTGCCCTTCGCCGATGGCACGGTCGCCGAGATCCTGTCGGTCCACATGATCGAGCATCTCGACCGCTGGCAGGTGCCCGAGATCCTGGCCCGCTGGCGGCGGGCGCTGCGGCCCGGCGGGCGCATCGTGCTGGAATGCCCGAACCTGCTGTCGGCCTGTGCCGCCATCCTGGCCGATCCGGAGGGGGCGGTGGAGGCGGACGGGCGCGGCCGGCGCGGCATGTGGCCGCTCTATGGCGACCCGTCCTGGCGCGACCCGCTGATGATGCATCGCTGGGGCTATACGCCGGGCTCGCTGATCAAATTGCTGCGCGAGGCGGGCTTCGAGGATTGCCGGCAGGAGCCCGCCCGGTTCAAGCTGCGCGAGCCGCGCGACATGCGCATCGTCGGCCGCCGGCCGGCCAGCGGAGAGGTGACATGAAGATCTGGGGGCGGGCGAATTCCAGCAATGTGCAGAAGGTGATGTGGGCGGCGGCCGAGCTGGGGCTGACGGTGCAGCGGATCGATGCCGGCGGTGCCTTCGGCATCACCCGCACGCCGGAATATCTGGCCATGAACCCCAACGCCCTGGTGCCGACGCTGGAGGAGGATGACGGCTGGAGCCTGTGGGAATCCCACGCCATCCTGCGCTATCTGGCCGGGCTCCACGGCGCCGGCAGCCTGCTGCCCGACAGCCCGCGCAGCCGGGCCGAGGCCGACCGCTGGATGGACTGGCTGCACACCACGCTGGGCCCGCCGATGACAGTGGTGTTCTGGCAGATCGTGCGGGTGCCGGCCGAACAGAAGGACGCGCAGGCGCTGGCCACGGCGACCGCCCGCTGCATCGAGCTGTACGGCCAGTTCGACCGGGCGCTGTCCGGGCGTAGCTATATCGCCGATGAGCGGCTGACCATCGGCGACATCGCCGTCGCCGTGCATGTGAACCGCTGGCTGCGCCTGGTCGAGGCCCGGCCGGCGATGGCCGCGCTCGAAGCCTGGCACGCCCGGATCGCCGCCCGCCCCGCCTACCGCGAGCACGTCTCCGGCATTCCGATCACCTGACGCCTCAGCCGCCGAAGCCGATCAGCCCGGCAAAGCCGTCCTCGGTGCCGAGCGCCAGGAACCGGCCGTCGGCGGACCAGGCGAGTGCGGTGACCGGCCCGTCGCCGGCCCGGCGGATGTCGACGCGGCGGTCGTTCTCGACCCGGTAGAGGGCAACGAACCCATCGTCGAAGCCGGCGGCGACGACTTCCTGGGCCGGATGGGCGGCGACGCGGGTGATCACGCCGCGCCGGTCCCCGCCCATCTCCAGCGGCGGCTTGCCCATCGGCCCATCCTTGCCCTGGAAGGGCCAGCAGACCACGGTGCCGGAGCCGGAGGTGGCGAGAAACCGCCCTTTCGCCATCCAGGACAGGCTGTGGGTCTTGGCCGGATAGCCGGTCATCCGCATGTCGGCGCCATCGGCCAGGCGCCAGCCATGCAGCGCGTTCTCCTGCATGGCGGTGACAAGGAACCGCCCGTCGGGGCTGACCGTGGCGCCGAGATGGCTGCCGGTCCACTTCAGCAGGCGCGGCTGCTGCGCCTGGGCGTTCGCCCACCACGCCGAGACGCCGTTGTAGTGGGCCGCGAACAGGCGCTTGCCGCGCGGATCGAAGGCGAGGCCGCCGACGGAGGATGGATGGACCAGCGGCCCGCCCAGCGGCTGGCGCTGGCCGCCCAGCAGGCTGACCGTCTTGCCGCTGGCAAAGGCGATGGTCATCCCGTCGGGCGCCACCGCAAGCTGGTCGATCCACGCCCCCTTGCCGCGATGCAGCTCGCTGACGGCGCCATCGGCGGCGGTGTGGACCAGCCGCCCGTCATCGCCGCCGCTGACGAAGCCGCCGCGCGGATCGGCGGCGAAGCTCAGCAGCCCGCCATCATGGGCCGCCGCCACGGCCGGCGCGGCGGCGGGATCGGCGAGATCGACCAGGCGCAGCGTGCCGTCACCCAGCGCGAAGGCGGCACGCCCGGCGCGGCGGTCGAAGCCGATGCCGACGACATAGGCATCGAAGCGCCAGCTGGTACCCGTCTTCTCGATCAGTGCCGGCAGCAGGAAGGGCGGCAGGCTCACGCCAGGCACGCCTCGAAGCCGGCGCGCAGGCCCGCCCTGTCCAGCTCCCGGCCGATGAAGACCAGCCGCGACCAGCGCCGCTCATCGGCCTTCCAGGGGCGCTGCAGGTCGCCATCCATCAGCATGTGGACGGCCTGGAACACGAAGCGCCGCTCCTCGCCCTTCACATCGATGATGCCCTTGGCGCGCAGGATGTTCTGCCCCTGGGTTGCCAGCACATCCTGCAGCCAGGCGATGAACTTCTGGCCGTCGACCGGGCGCTCGGCCGACAGCGACACGGTCTCGATCACCTCGTCCATGTAGCGGTGCTGGTGGCCGTGATGGCCATGGCCGTGCCCATGATCGTGGTCGTGGTCATGGTCGTGGTCGTGGTCGTGCACGTCGTCCAGGAAGTCCGGCTGGATCTCCAGGATGCGGGCCAGGTCGAAGGCCTGCAGGCCGAGCACCGCGTCGAGCGCCACGTCGCAGTTGCGGGTGCGATGGATGCGGGCGAGCGGATTGATGTCGCGGATGGTGCGCTCGACCTCGGCCAGCTCTTCGGCGGAGACCAGATCGGTCTTGTTCAGCAGCACCACATCGGCGAAGGCGATCTGGTCGGCAGCCTCCCGGGTGTCGGCCAGGCGCGGCAGCAGGTGCTTGGCGTCGACCACGGTGACCACGCTGTCGAGCGCGGTCCTGGCCTTCACCTCCTCGTCGGCGAAGAAGGTCTGGGCGACCGGGGCGGGGTCGGCAAGCCCCGTGGTCTCGACCAGGATGCCGTCGAAGCGGCCCTTGCGCTTCATCAGCCCGCCGAGAATCCGGATCAGGTCGCCGCGCACGGTGCAGCAGACGCAGCCGTTGTTCATCTCGAACACTTCCTCGTCGGCGCCCACCACGAGGTCGTTGTCGATGCCGATCTCGCCGAACTCGTTCACGATCACGGCATATTTTCGTCCGTGCTGCTCGCTGAGGATGCGGTTCAGCAGGGTGGTCTTGCCGGCGCCGAGATAGCCGGTCAGCACGGTCACGGGGATCTGGTCCATCGACGGGGGTCTCCAGCGGGATCGGCTGCAATATCGGTTGCCGCGGGCGCCGCCGCAACCGGGCTTGACGCCGGCCGGCCGGCATTGCCAAGTCCAGGGGCGCAAACCCGCCTCCGACCGACATGGGGATATCCGTAAATGACCGTCCGCGTCGCCGCCTTCTGCGGCAGCCTGAGGAAGGCTTCCTTCAACCGCCTGTTGCTCAACGCCTGCCAGGAGCTGAAGCCCGAGGGCATGGAGATCGCGGAGGTCGCGATCGGCGGCCTGCCGCACTATGACCAGGACATCATGGATGCCGGCATGACGCCGGCCATCATCGCCGCGCGCAATGAGGTGGCGGCGGCCGATGCGCTGCTGTTCGTGACACCGGAATACAACTACTCGATCTCGGGCGTGCTGAAGAACGCCATAGACTGGCTGTCCCGCGCGCCCGGGCCGCCGCTGTTCGGCAAGGCCGCCGCCATCCTGTCCGCCTCGACCGGGCCGATCGGCGGCCTCAGGGCGCAGCTCCAGCTCCGCCAGATGGGCACCTTCCTCGACCTGCGTTTCGTCAACAAGCCGGAGGTGCTGGTCGGCCTCGCCCCCACCAAGTTCGCCGATGGCCGCTTCATCGACGAGACCGGCCGCGGCCTGACCCGCGACCTGCTGGCGAACCTGAAGGCGCTGAGCCTGAAGCTGAAGGGCTGACGCCGCCGGGCTAGGCCGGCTGCCCCGGGTCGCGCGCCTGGATGATCTGGGACGCGGTGAAGTCCAGCACCGTCTCGCCATCCTGGTTGACGGTGACATAGCGCACGCTCACCAGCCCCCGGTCCGGCCGCGAGGCGGACCGGCGGGCGGCGGTGATCTCTGCCGTCACCGTCAGCGTGTCGCCCGGCCGCACCGGGCGCGGCCAGCGCAGCTGGTCGATGCCGAAGGCGCCGAGCCCGGTGCCGGCGAACCAGCCGGTCTGGTAGATCATGCGGAAGCTGACCGCCAGGGTCTGGAAGCCGGAGGCGATCAGCCCGCCGAACGGCCCTTCGGCCGCCGCCTTGATGTCGATATGGAAGGGCTGCGGATCGTACTGGAAGGCGAAGTCCAGGATCTGGGCCTCGCTGAGGGTGACGCCGGCGCTGACAAAGCGCATGCCCGGCGCCAGATCCTCGAAATACAGCGCGCTCATCCGGCCACGGCGGCGGCGATCGCCCGGCCCAGCTCGACGGTATTGGCCTGGCCGCCGAGATCGGGCGTGCGCGGCCCGCCCTCCGACAGCACCGCCTCGATCGCGGCCACGATCGCGGCGGCCGCCTGGGGATGGCCCAGATGCTCCAGCATCATGGCGCCCGACCAGATCTGGCCGATCGGATTGGCAATGCCCTTGCCGGCGATGTCGGGGGCGCTGCCGTGCACCGGCTCGAACATCGAGGGATAGTCGCGCTCGGGATTCAGATTGGCCGAGGGCGCGATGCCGATCGACCCCGCCACCGCCGGCCCCAGATCGGACAGGATGTCGCCGAACAGGTTGGAGCCCACCACCACGTCGAAACGGTCGGGGTTCAGCACGAAATGCGCGGTCAGGATATCGATGTGATACTGGCTGGTGCGGATCGAGGGATAGTCCGCCGCCACCGCCTTGAAGCGCTCGTCCCAGAACGGCATGGTGTGGATGATGCCGTTGGACTTGGTGGCGCTGGTGACATGGCCCTTGCGGGTCTTGGCCAGCTCGAAGGCAAAGCGCAGCACCCGGTCCACCGCCTTGCGGGTGAAGATCGTCTCCTGCACCGCCATCTCGTCGGCGCTGCCGTGGTTCAGCCGGCCGCCGATCTCCGAATACTCGCCTTCCGAATTCTCGCGCACGACGTAGAAATCGATGTCCTCGGGCCCGCGCCCGGCCAGCGGGCATTTCATGCCCTTCATCATGCGCACCGGGCGCAGGTTCACATACTGGCGCATGCCACGGCGGATCGGGATCAGCAGCCCCCACAGCGAGACATGGTCGGGCACGCTCGGCCAGCCGACAGCGCCCAGATAGATCGCGTCATGGCCGGCAAGCTGCTCCAGCCCATCCTTGGGCATGAAGGCGCCGGTGGCATGATAGCGGTCGCAGGACCAGTCCAGGTCGGTGAAGGCGAAATCGATGCCGAAGCGCCGCCCGGCGGCCTCCAGCACGCGGATGCCCTCGGGCACCACTTCCTTGCCGATCCCGTCGCCCGGGATGACCGCGATCTTCAAGGCCGACATGCCGCTTCCTCCTTGTGCGAAGGTGGCTGAGGTAGCATGGCCAGGGCAGGCGCGGAAGCTTGCCGCAGCCCGTCAGCCGGGCGGCGGGAGGATCATCTCCAGGAAGGTCATGCCCGGCAGCGCGCCCTCATAGTAGGGGGCGGTGTCGGTGAAGCCCATGCGGCGGTACATGGCGATCGCCGGGGCGAGCTTGGGCAGGCTGTCCAGCACCAGCCGGCGGTAGCCGATCTCGCGCGCCCCGGCGATCGCCGCCTCGGCCAGCGCCCGGCCCAGGCCCTGGCCGCGGAAGGCCGGGCGCACCCACAGGCGCTTCATCTCGG
>CAZEQG010000216.1:0-5816 GCA_964514295.1 uncultured Alphaproteobacteria bacterium | reverse complement strand
CAGCGCCACCCTGCGCGACGGCACCGGCGAGGCGGAGCGCGACTGGATTGCCGCCGAGACGCGCAGCGGCGCCGCCCACCTGACCGGCCCGGTCCTCAAGACCGCCCTCGCCTCGCCCTTCGACTATCCGGCCCATACCAGGGTGTTCGTGGTGACCGACCTGGCGCGCGACGACATGGGCCAGGTCGCCGCCGCCTGCCGGGCCCTGTTCATGGCCGCGGGCGGCGGCGGGCTCGGCCTGTTCACCGCCGTCAGCCGGCTGCGTGCGGTGCACCGGCTGATCGCGCCGGAGCTGGAGGCGGCCGGCCTGCCGCTCTATGCCCAGCATGTCGACGGCATGGACGTCTCGACCCTGATCGACATCTTCCGGGCCGAGGAGGATGCCTGCCTGCTCGGCACCGATGCGGTGCGCGACGGGGTGGACGTGCCCGGCCGCTCGCTGCGCCTGATCGTGTTCGACCGCGTGCCCTGGCCGCGCCCGGACATCCTGCACAAGGCGCGCAAGGCGGCCTTCGGCGGCGGCGCCTATGTCGACATGCTCACCCGCCTGCGCCTGAAGCAGGCCTTCGGCCGGCTGGTGCGCCGGGCCAGCGACCGCGGCGTGTTCGTGATGCTGGACAGCCGCCTGCCCAGCCGGCTGCTCGGCGCCTTTCCGCCGGGCGTCACCGTCGCCCGCGTCGGGCTGGCCGAGGCGGTGGCCGGAACCCGGGCCTTCCTGTCGGAGCGGTGACGGCTATCCGACCCCGAGCCAGGCCAGCAGCGCCGACAGGGTGATGACCGACAGCACGGTCGACAGCAGGGTCGCCGCCGTCGCCCGGCGGACATAGATGCCGTAGCGCTGGGCCAGCGTGAAGGTCAGCGCGCCGGTCGGCAGGGCCGCCATGATCACGGCGCTGACCGCCCAGAACTCGTCGAGGTCCATCACCGCGACGGCCAGCCACCAGGTGATTGCCGGCTGCACCAGCAGCTTCAGCACCACCAGCCAGGAAATCTCCACCATGTCGCCGGCCAGCGGCTTGCCGACCAGGAACAGGCCCATGGCGAACAGCGCCGAGGGCCCGGCCGAGGCGCCCAGTATCTGGCAGAAATTGGCGACCGGCGTCGGCACCGGGAGTTGCACGGCCGACCAGAAGATGCCGAGCGCGGTCGACATCACCAGCGGGTTCTTCAGGAGCGACAGCGCAACGCCGCCCAGGATGCGCTGCGGCCGTTCCCCCGCCAGCAGGTCCAGCTCGATCAGCACCACCGAGATGCCGATCACCAACGCCCCGTTGTAGACCGTCAGGATGATCGCCGGCAGCAGCCCGTCCTGCCCGAAGGCGGCCAGGAACAGCGGCACGCCCATATAGCCGGTATTGGCGAAGATCGCGGTCTGGCCCTGCAGGGTCAGCTCCGCCGGGCGGCCGCGGAACACCAGGATCCCGGCGATCATCGACAGCGCGAAGGTGCCGAGCACGCCGCCGGAATAGGCGGCCAGGAACGGACCGTTGAACACCTCGGCCAGCGGCACCTTCGCCATGGCGTGGAACAGCAGCGGCGGCAGCGCAAACCAGTAGACGAAGCCGTTGATGGCCTGGGAGGCGCTGGCCGACAGCACCCCCGACCGTCCGGCCAGATAGCCCGCCAGGATGATGGCGAAGACCGGCACCGCGACGTTGAGGATGGCATCCATGCGCGGCTGAAGCTAGGCCATGGGCGGCGAGCGTGTCGAGGCCCTGAAGCCTGTCGAGCCCCGCCCGCTTCCGTGCTATTCACCGGCCATTCCCGGCGACAAGCGGACCCGCCCGATGAGCAACTCCACGATCGGCCACCACGCGGCGCTGATCTACACCATGGTCATGATGTCCGGGGCCGATGGCGGCATGACCGATGCCGAACTCGCGACCATCGGCGACATCGTGACGCATCTGCCGATCTTTGAGGATTTCGATCCCGACCGCCTGACCAGCGTGTGCGCCGACTGCGCGGCGATCCTGGCCGAGCCGGACGGATTCCAGACCGCCCTCGACCTGATCGCCAGCGCCCTGCCCGAGCCCCTGAACGAAACCGGCTATGCGCTGGCCTGCGACGTGCTGGCCGCCGACCGCCAGCTCAAGGCCGAGGAGCTGCGGCTGCGCGAACTGCTGCGGCGCGCGCTCGGCGTCGGCAAGCTCGCCGCCGCCGCCATCGAGCGCGCCGCCCGGGCGCGCTACCATCGCCTGCGCCGCTGACCCGGCGACGGTGGAAAAAAATGGGGCGTGCCAAGGCACGCCCCAGTTTATCCGCGGAGGAGAGGCCGGGCCTGCAGGCGCCCGGCCAGCGCGGGATGGGCAGGCAGTTGCCAGGGCAACTGCAAATCACTCGCAACTAGATAGCGGCTGTTTGACGGCGGCGCAAGAACCAATTTCACTGGCGCCGCCTTGAACCTGGCCGAATGGCGGCCTAGATTAGAATGGTTAAAATATAGGAGGAGCGGACATGGCCAAACTGACACCCGACATCGGCATCGCGGCGCAGGACCGGGCGGCGATCGCCGATGGGCTGTCGCGCCTGCTGGCCGACACCTACACCCTCTACATCAAGACCCATGGCTATCACTGGAACGTCACCGGGCCGATGTTCAACACGCTGCATGCGATGTTCCAGACCCAGTACACGGAGATGCAGGCCGCGGTCGACGAGATCGCCGAGCGCATCCGCACCCTGGGCTTCCCCGCCCCCGGCTCCTTCGGCGCCTATGCCGGGCTGACCTCGATCCCCGAGGACAAGGGCCAGCCCGAGGCGATGGAGATGGTGGCCAATCTTCTGGCCGGCAACGAGACCGTGGCCAAGACCGCACGCACCGTGCTGGCAACCGCCGCCGAGGCCAATGACCAGCCCACCGCCGACCTGCTGACCCAGCGCCTGCAGGTGCATGAGAAGACCGCCTGGATGCTGCGCAGCCTGCTGCAGTAGCCGCCCTCAGTCGAAGCGCGCCCCGGTCGAGGTGTAGAAGGCGCATACGCCCAGCAGAAAGCGCGGCCGGCCGGCCGCGTCGGCGAAGGGTGCCACCACGCGTTCGAAGACCAGCGGCGCGCCGGTCGGCCGCCAGGTCATCTCGCGCCGGGCATAATGCGGCCGGCATTCGGCAAGGCATCGGCGATAGGCCGCGAGCAGCGCCCGCGCCTCGGCCGGGTCGCTCACGGTCTGCCGCACCGTCAGCCCGGTCACCTCCCGCCCATAGAGCTCGTAGAGGAAGGTGCCGGCCAGGCGCACGCGGAAGTCGTCAGCACCCTCCGCCTCCAGCAGGAAGGCGGTGTGCAGCAGCTCGGGGAACTGCTCCGGCTGCATGCGCACGCGCGACGGCAGGGCGTCGGCGCCCCTCAGCGCCTCCCAGTAGGCAAGGAAACGCCGAAGCTCCGGCGCGGCGCCTGGGGGGAGCAGCGGTGTCGTGGGTGTGGTCAGCTTGAATCCTCCAGGCGGCGGGCGCGGGGCGCCTGTCCCGCACCATGCCCTGATGCAGGGGTGCGGTCGAGCCGCTGGCGGGGCGCCGCCTGCCGGTGGCATGCTCGCCCGACGGCATCGGGCAACGGAATGGCGGTCATGGACATCATGCTCGTGGCGCTCGGCAGCGCGATCGGCGGGGTGGGGCGGCATCTGGCGAGCCTGCTGATCCCCTATGACCCGGCGGCCGGCAGCCTGCCGGTTGCGACCTTGAGCGTGAACATCGCCGGGTCCTTCCTGATCGGGCTGGTGGCGGCGCATGCCGCGCGTGGCGGCTTCGGCGATCCGCGCGCGGCCCTGTTCCTGGCGACCGGGGTGTGCGGCGGCTTCACCACCTTCTCGGCCTTCAGCCTGCAGATGGTGGGGCTGCTGCAGCAGGGCGAGCCGGCAGCGGCGGCGGTCTATGTGCTGGCCTCGGTCGCCGGCTGCGGGCTTGCCACCGCCGCCGGCCTGGCCCTCGCCAGTGCCGCCTAGAGGCGGTAGATGCGCCGGGCGTTGTCGCGGAAGAACTTGGCGCGCACCTGCGGCTTCAGCTCCAGGGCCTCGATCTCGGCCCGGGTGCGGGCGAAATCCAGCACCGGAAAATCGGTGCCGAACAGCACCTTGTCCTGGCCATAGGAGTTGAGGTAGCGCACCACCGGCTCCGGCCAGTAGCGCGGGCTGTGCGCGTCCAGGCCGATGTAGACATTGGGGTGCTTCCAGGCCATGGCGATCATCTCCTCATGCCAGGGGATGCCGACATGGATGCCGACCAGGACCAGCTCCGGGAAGTCGCAGGCGACGGCATCCAGCGTGATCGGCCGGCCGACGCTGCGGCAGGGATAGCCGGCGTCGTAGATCAGCGACTGGCCGACCTGGAGCTGGATCGGCACCCCAAGCTCCACGCATTTGGCATAGAAGGGATACCAGCGGGCGTGGTCGGGCGGCAGCTCGAACCAGTGGGGATAGGCATGCGCGCCGATGAAGCCCAGATCCTCCACCGCGTGCTGCAGGGCGCGCACGCCGGCCATGCCCTCTGTCGGGTCGATGCCGGCGAGGCCGCAGAACCGGTCGGGGTGGGCCTTCACCGCCGCCGCCACCAGGCCATAGGGCAGGTGATAGCAGGCGGGATGGCCGAGCCGGCCGGATTTCGGCGCCACCAGGAAGGCGCGCTCGATCCCCGCCGCGTCCATCCGCTTCAGCATCGCCGGCAGCGGCAGCGGGCCGGCCAGCTCGCGGTTGCCCTTGACCTTGCCCTGGAAGAAGCTGTCGCGCCAGGCCGGACGGTGGGACAGGGCCTCCTCGGTCCAGATGTTGACGACGGCATCGATGGCGGGTTCGTACATGGCGGCCAAGGCTCCCGGGGAATGTGCCGATGTTCAATATCGCGTTTCCGCTCGATCTCAATGCCGCCGCGCGCGGCAGCGAAACGGCGGTGATCGCCGGCGACCGGCGGCTCAGCCACCACGACTTCGCGCTGATGGTGCGCCGCGCCGCCGGCCACCTGAAGGCCCAGGGCATCGGCCCGGGCCAGCGTGTCGGCCTGGCGCTCAAGGACACGCCCGAGCATCTGGCGGCCCTGTTCGCGCTGGCCCGCATCGGGGCGGTGACCGTGCCGGTCGACTGGCGCTGGAGCGGGCCGGAGAAGGCACGGATGCGCGATGCCTTCGGCTGCCAGGCGATCCTCGGCGAGGTCGATGATCCCGCCGCCAGCCTCGCCTTCGGCCTGGGCGAGCCGGACAGCGCCCCCCCGGCGCCGCCGGGCCCGCTGATCATCGCCCTGTCCTCCGGCTCGACCGGGCTGCCGAAAGGGCCGGTCATCGGCCATGCCCAGATGGTGGCCCGTTTCATGACGCAATGGGTCACCCTTGGCCTCGGCGCCGACCGCTTCCTGGCGGTGACGCCGCTGTATTTCGGCGCCGGCCGGGCCTTCTGCCTGTCCACGCTGGTGGCCGGGGGCACGGTGATCCTGCTGCCGCCGCCGCACCGCCCCGGCGACATCGTGGCCGCCGCCAATCGGCATGGCGCCACCACCATGTTCCTGGTGCCGACGCTGCTGCGCGCGCTGCTGGAGGAGGCAGGACCGGCCCCGGCCTTTCCCGGGCTCAGCGTGCTGATCCTCAGCGGCGCCGCCCTGCATGCCGGGGAGCACGCGGCGGCAAGGGCAAGGCTGACCGGCAACCTGTTCAACTACTACGCCTCGACCGAGGGCGGCGGCATCGCCGTGCTGCGGCCGGAAGACGGGCGCCCCGACAGCGTCGGCCGGCCGGCCTTCCTGGTGGAGGTGGAGGTGGTGGACGATGCCGGGCGCCGGCAGCCGCCGGGCGTCGTCGGCTCGCTGCGCTACCGCGGGCCGGCGCTCGCCGGCCCGCTCC
>CAZEQG010000215.1:3232-5821 GCA_964514295.1 uncultured Alphaproteobacteria bacterium | reverse complement strand
CACCCTTGGTAAGGGTGAGGTCGAGAGTTCAATCCTCTCTCGCAGCACCAGCTTTGACACGCCCGGCCCGCAAGGCATGGTGCGGCCGCCCGGATGATGTCTTGACGGCATCGCCGCGATGGTCCGTGATCGGCTGATCTGAACCGCGCCGGAGCTGCCGCCATGCCCACCGTCCTGATCACCGGCGCGAGCCGCGGCATCGGGGCCGAATTCGTCCGCCAGTATGCCGAAGCCGGCTGGCGGGTGCTGGCGTCAGCGCGCGATCCCGGGCGGGTGGCGGCGGGCGGCGCGGTCAGCGCCCATCGCCTGGACGTGACCAGCGACGAGAACGCCACCGCGCTGGCGGGCGAACTGCGCGGCATCGCGATCGACCTGCTGATCAACAATGCCGGCGTCATCGGCAGGCGCGGCGACGGGCTCACCACCTTCGATCCCACGGTGCTGGAGGAGACCTTCTCGGTCAATGTCACGGGGCCGCTGCGCGTCACCCGGGCGCTGCTGCCCAATCTGCTCGCCGGCGGGCGCAAGACTTGCGTCTTCCTGTCCTCCCGGATGGGCTCGATCAGCCTGACCCCGGCCGGCTCGCTGACCTACCGGGTGTCCAAGGCCGCCCTCAACATGGCCGTGCGCAACATCGCCCAGGAGCTGAAGGCCGAAGGGGTGACGGCGGTCGCCGTCCATCCCGGCTGGGTGCGCACCGACATGGGCGGGACCGGGGCCGATCTCGGCGTCGAGCAGTCGGTAAGCGGCCTGCGCCAGGTGATCGAGGGGCTGACGCCGGCGATGACCGGCAGCTTCCTCAATCATGACGGCAGCCCGATCCCCTGGTGATGCCATGGCGCTGACCGAAGAGCAGGTGCTGATCCGCGACACGGCGCGCGAGTTTGCCCGCAGCCGGCTGTGGCCGGAGGCCGGGCGGCGCGATGCGGCGGCCGAGTTCCCGCGCGAGGCGCTGGCCGAGATGGCGGCGCTGGGGTTCATGGGCATGCTGGTGCCGCAGGAATGGGGCGGTGCCGGCGCCGACATGACCGCCTATGCCCTGGCGCTGGAGGAGATCGCGGCCGGCGATGGCGCCGTCAGCACCATCATGAGCGTGCACAATTCGGTCGGCTGCCTGCCCATCCTGCGCTTCGGCACCACCGCCCAGAAGCAGCGCTTCCTGAGGCCGATGGCCGAGGGGCGGCTGCTCGGCTGCTTCTGCCTGACCGAGCCGCAGGCCGGCTCCGACGCCTCGGCCATCACCACCAGGGCGAGGCGCGACGGCAACCACTGGGTGCTCTCCGGCACCAAGCAGTTCATCACCTCCGGCCGCCACGCCGATGTCGCGATCGTCTTTGCCGTGACCGACCCGGCGGCCGGCAAGAAGGGCATCACCGCCTTCATCGTGCCCACCGACACCCCCGGCTGGCAGGTGGCCCGGGTCGAGCGCAAGCTTGGCCAGCATGCTTCCGACACCTGCCAGATCCTGCTCGAGGACCTCCGGCTCACCCCCGACCTGATGCTGGGCGGCGAGGGCGAGGGCTACCGCATCGCGCTCGCCAACCTCGAAGGCGGGCGCATCGGCATCGCCGCCCAGGCCGTGGGCATGGCGCGCGCGGCCTTCGACTGCGCCCTTGCCTATGCCCGCGAGCGCAGCAGCTTCGGCACCGCCATCATCAACCACCAGGCGGTTGCCTTCCGGCTGGCCGACATGGCGACCAAGCTGGAGGCGGCGCGGCTGCTCACCCTCAGCGCCGCGGCCCTGAAGGATGCCGGCGCCCCGTGCATCAAGGAAGCCTCGATGGCGAAGCTGTTCGCCTCCGAGATCGCCGAGGAGGTCTGCTCGGCCGCCATCCAGGTGCATGGCGGCTATGGCTATCTCGCCGATTTCCCGGTCGAGCGCATCTATCGCGATGTGCGGGTCTGCCAGATCTATGAGGGCACCTCGGACATCCAGCGCATGGTGATCGCCCGGGCCCTGGCAGCGGGGTGATCACCGCCCTTCTAGATCGGGCCGGGCCGCGCTAGAACGGCGGAACCCGCCCCCGGCAGAAGGGATGGTTCCGTGAGCGACACGCCCCCGATCGACTTCTACTTCGATTTCTCCAGCCCCTACGGCTACTTCGCCGCGCAGCGCATCGACGATCTGGCGCGCCTCTATGGCCGGACCGTGACCTGGCATCCGATCCTGCTGGGCGTGGTGTTCAAGACCACCGGCCAGGTGCCGCTGCTGGGGGTGCCGCTGAAGGGCGACTATGCCCGGCGCGACCTGGCGCGCGTCGCCCGGCTGATGGGCGTGCCCTTCATCACGCCGGCGACCTTTCCCTTCGGCGCCGTGGCGGCCAGCCGGATCACGCTGTGGCTGCGCGGCCGGGACCCGGCGCTGGCCGCCCGCTATGCCCGCGCCGTCTATGCCCGGGCCTTCGCCGAGGGCGGCGACGTGGTGCCGGCGGTGGCGGCGGCGGAGATCGCCGGCAGCCTCGGTGTCGGGCGGGAGGAGGCGCTCGCCGCCAACAACGATCCGGCGGTGAAGGACCTGCTGCGCCAGGAGAACGAGGCGGCGATGGCCGCCGGGGTGTTCGGCAGCCCCTTCGTCAGCGTCGATGGCGA
>CAZEQG010000215.1:0-3214 GCA_964514295.1 uncultured Alphaproteobacteria bacterium | reverse complement strand
CATGGTCGAGCGCTGGCTGTCCTCGGGCGGCTGGTAGGCAATGCCGGTCATCGCCAGCGCCGTCGCGAC
The DNA here is from genome assembly GCA_964514295.1 of uncultured Alphaproteobacteria bacterium. Classification (GTDB taxonomy): domain Bacteria; phylum Pseudomonadota; class Alphaproteobacteria; order CAZEQG01; family CAZEQG01; genus CAZEQG01. The sequence goes on along the minus strand of CAZEQG010000215.1, from coordinate 3,145 downwards.
GCGCGACCCCGAATTCCAGGCCCGCGACCGCGCGGCCCGGGCGCTGGTCGAGGAGTTGCGGGCGGTGGTGGAGACGATCCGCCTGGGCGGTGGCGAGAAGGCGCGCCAGCGCCACGTCGCCCGCGGCAAGCTGCTGCCGCGCGAGCGGGTGCGGGCGCTGCTCGACCTCGGCTCGCCATTCCTGGAACTGTCCCAGCTCGCCGCCCATGGCGTCTATGACGAGCCGGTGCCGGCGGCCGGCATCCTGACCGGCATCGGCCGCATCGCCGGGCGCGAATGCGTGATCGTGGCCAATGACGCCACCGTCAAGGGCGGCACCTACTATCCGCTGACCGTCAAGAAGCATCTCAGGGCGCAGGAGATCGCCGCCCAGAACCGGCTGCCTTGCGTCTATCTGGTCGACAGCGGCGGCGCCAACCTGCCGAACCAGGACGAGGTGTTCCCCGACCGCGACCATTTCGGCCGCATCTTCTACAACCAGGCCCGCATGTCCGCGGCCGGCATCCCGCAGGTCGCCGTCGTGATGGGGTCCTGCACCGCCGGCGGGGCCTATGTGCCGGCGATGGCCGATGAATCGGTGATCGTCCGCGGCCAGGGCACGATCTTCCTGGGCGGGCCGCCGCTGGTGAAGGCGGCGACCGGCGAGGTGGTGACGGCCGAGGATCTGGGCGGGGCGGAGGTGCATTCGCGCGTCTCCGGCGTCACCGACCACATGGCCGAGGACGATCATCACGCCCTTGCCATCGCGCGCCGCATCATCGCCGGCCTCAACCGCCGCAAGCGCCCCGACCTGGAGCTGGCCGAGCCGGCCGAGCCGCTCTACCCGGCCGAGGAGCTTTACGGCATCGTCGGCACCGATCTGCGCAAGCCCTTCGAGGTGCGCGAGGTGATCGCCCGACTGGTCGACGGCTCGGTGTTCGACGAGTTCAAGGCGCTCTACGGCACCACGCTGGTCTGCGGCTTCGCCCATCTCTACGGCTGCCCGGTCGGCATCCTCGCCAACAACGGCATCCTGTTCTCCGAGAGCGCGCTGAAGGGCGCGCATTTCGTCGAGCTGTGCTGCCAGCGCGGCATCCCGCTGATCTTCCTGCAGAACATCACCGGCTTCATGGTCGGCCGCAAATACGAGGCCGGCGGCATCGCCAAGGATGGCGCGAAGCTGGTCACGGCGGTGGCCTGCGCCGAGGTGCCGAAGCTGACCATGGTGATCGGCGGCAGCTTCGGCGCCGGCAACTACGGCATGTGCGGCCGGGCCTATTCGCCGCGCTTCCTGTGGATGTGGCCGAATGCGCGGATCAGCGTGATGGGCGGCGAGCAGGCGGCCAGGGTGCTGTCGACCGTGCGTGCCGACAACCTCGCCGCCGCCGGGCAGGACTGGCCGGCGGATGAGCGCGAGGCTTTCGAGGCGCCGGTGCGCGCGCAGTACGAGCGCCAGGGCCATCCCTACTACGCCTCGGCGAGATTGTGGGACGATGGCATAATCGATCCCGCCGACAGCCGCAGGGTGCTGGGCCTGTCGCTGTCGGCGGCGCTGAACGCGCCGGTGCGCCGCACGCGCTTCGGCGTCTTTCGCATGTAGCGGCGGTGCCGCGGCAGAATGACTGGCGGGGGCCAGCGGGAGGGGGAGGGTGAGTGCGAGAATCGAGTGGGCCGGAGCGGTTGCACATGTGGTGATAGACCGGCCATCCGTCCACAACGCCTTTGACGACGCGCTGATCGCAACCCTGACCACCCTGTTCGCGCAGCTCGCCACCAGCGAGGCCAGGGCGGTGGTGCTGCGCTCGGTCGGGCCGTCCTTCTCGGCCGGGGCGGACCTGTCCTGGATGCGCCGCATGGCGGGATATTCAGAGGCCGAGAACCTGGCCGATGCGCGGGCGCTTGCGGCCATGCTGCGCGCGCTCGACCGCCTGCCGATGCCGAGCATCGCCCGGGTCCAGGGCAATGCCTTCGGCGGCGGCGTCGGCCTGATCGCCGCCTGCGATATGGCGGTGGCCGCCGAGGGCGCGCTGTTCGCCCTGTCGGAGGTGCGGCTCGGCATCATCCCGTCGGCGATCGGCCCCTATGTGCTGCGCGCCATCGGTGCGCGGGAGGCGTCGCGCTGGTGCGTCACCGGCGAGCGCTTCGACTGCGCCACGGCGCTGCGCATCGGGCTGGTGCATCAGGTGGTGCCGGTGGAGGACCTGCACGAGGCGACCGACCGCCTGGTCGGCGAGGCGCTGAAGGCCGGCCCGGCTGCCGCCCGCGCCGCCAAGGCCCTGGTCCGCGACTATTCCGGCCGGCCGATCGATGACGAGCTGGTGGAGGAGACGGCGCGCCGGATCGCCACCCTGCGCGCCACGCCCGAGGCCAAGGACGGGCTGTCGGCCTTCCTTGAGAAGCGCAAGCCCCGGTGGATGGCGTGAGCCGGCGGCCGTGGCGGCGGGGGGAAGGGGCGTGATCGCCACGCTGCTGATCGCCAACCGCGGCGAGATCGCCTGCCGAATCGCAGGCACGGCGCGCCGGCTTGGCATCCGCACCGTGGCGGTGTTCTCGGAGGCGGATGCGGGGGCGCTGCATGTGGAGGCGTGCGACCAGGCGGTCGCCATCGGCCCGGCCCCGGCGCGCGACAGCTATCTCGACATCGCGAAGGTGATCGCGGTGGCCCGGGCGGTCGGGGCCGACGCCATCCATCCCGGCTATGGCTTCCTGTCCGAGAACGCCGCCTTCGCGCGCGCCTGCGCGGAGGCGGGGATCGTCTTCGTCGGCCCGCCGCCGGCGGCGATCGAGGCGATGGGATCGAAGGCGGCGGCCAAGGCCCTGATGGCGGCTGCCGGGGTGCCGCTGGTGCCGGGCTACCACGGCGCCGATCAGTCGCCCGCACTGCTGGCCCGGGAGGCGGCGCGCATCGGCTTTCCCGTGCTCATCAAGGCGTCGGCCGGCGGCGGCGGCAAGGGCATGAAGGTGGCCGAGGATGCCGCCGTCTTCGCCGAGCGGCTGGACTCGGCCCGGCGCGAGGCGGCGGCCAGCTTCGGCGACGACCGGGTGCTGATCGAGAAGTATCTGGACCGGCCGCGCCATGTCGAGGTGCAGGTGTTCGCCGACCGCCACGGCAATGCGGTGCATCTGTTCGAGCGCGACTGTTCGATCCAGCGCCGCCACCAGAAGG
>CAZEQG010000214.1:0-5826 GCA_964514295.1 uncultured Alphaproteobacteria bacterium | reverse complement strand
GGTGCTGCCATCTCTGAATCGATCTGACTGCCACTCCTGACGGCGCCGGCGGTCAACGGATGGGGTTGGCGGCCATGAACTCCCGCGCTTCGCCGGCAATCCAGCTTCTGAAGGCACGCACCTTCGGGTGATCCTGATTACCAGTGCCATACACAAGGTCATAGCCCCACTCGACCTCGAGCCGGGTCTGCGGGAACAGCGACACGAGGCGGCCGGCCGCGACATCCTCGGCAACCAGCACGCTGCGGCCGAGAACCACGCCTTCGCCCCGGATCGCGGCCTCGATCGACATGCTGCCATGGCTGTAGCCAGGGCCGCGCGACCGCGGGTACGGCAGTTCCAGCATCGAAAACCAGCGTTCCCAGGTGGTGGTCATGCCGATCTCGTGGATGAGCTGGCATCGAACCAGATCTTCGGGGGCGCGAAGCCCGCCCATGCGGTCGCGATAGCCCGGCGAGCAGACCGGGGAGACCGTCTCGTTCATGATGCGCTCAGCGGTCGCGCCGGGGTACAGGCCGGCGCCATAGTGCAGGGCGACATCGACTTGACCGGCCGAAAAGTCCACCGGCGCGTCGGTGACGTAGAGATGGACATCGAAATCGGGGTACCGCGCCATCAGCCGGTGCAGGCGTGGCGTCAGCCATTTGCTCGCGAAGGAGATGCCCGAGCTGACGACGAGGCGGGTATCGTCGCTTCTGCGGCGAACGGCCTCCGCCTCCCGGGCAAGCTCGGAAAGCAGCCGGGTGACGGCACCGAAGAAGGAGGCCCCCGCATCGCTCAGTTCAATCCTGCGAGTCATGCGACGGAACAGCTGGACGCCCAGATCATCCTCAAGCGCCCGGATCTGGCGGCTGACGGCGCCATGGGTGAGGTGCAGCTCCTCGGCCGCCAGGGTCATGCTCAGCCGCCGGCCGGCCGCCTCGAAGGCACGCAGGGTCTGCAAGGGTGGCAGCCGTTCGGGCATAAGGCTCCTATGTGTGATCTGACATCACGCATAAGGTGACAACAAGTCGTTTGTCAGAAGCGCCTGACGATGTCTAGACATGACATCACCTCACACACCCGCCTGTTGCATCCAACCAAGCCGACCATGACGCAGGACCCCAGCACAGCAGTTCCGATCGCCGCGCCCGGCCGGCCGCTGTCGGCCAGGGGCGTCGCCGCGATGCTCCTTCTCGCGCTCATCTGGGGCCTGTCGATTCCGCTCACCAAGCTGGGCCTGGAGACGGTGCCGCCCATCACGCTCACCGCGCTGCGCTTCCTCGTGGCGGTTCCGGTATTCCTGGTCCTGGCGACAGGCCGGCTGGCCATACCCTGGCGGGCGGTGCCCAGCATGGCGGCGCTGGGCGTGATCGGCATCACCTTGGGAAACGTGGCCCAGTCATTCGGCGTCGAGGGCACATCGGCCTCGGCGGGCACGATCATCTCGGCGACGATCCCCATTTTCATCGTGCTTTTTGCCGCGATCCGCCTGAAGCAGGCGGTGGCGGGGCGGCAGTGGCTCGGCCTGGTGGTGGCCTTTGCCGGCATCGCGCTTGTGGCCGTGGGGGGCGAAGCGAAGCTGGAGGGCATCGCCGAGACTACGCTGGCCGGGGTGGCCTGGATGCTGGCCTCGGCCATTGCCATCGCATTCTATTACATCTGGAGCGCTGAACTGGCCGAGAGATACGGCATGCTGGCCGTGGCGGCATGGAACGGCGTGGCCGGGCTGATCGGGATCCTGCCACTGGCCGGCTGGGAACTGATGCACGAGCCGGTCGAGGTCACGATCGAGGCGGCGGCGATCATCGTCTATCTCGGCGTCCTGGTCACCGTTGCCGGACTGCTGCTTTGGCTGCACCTGCTGCAGATCGTCCCGGCGCGGGTTGCCGCCGGCGTCCAGTACCTTCAGCCGGTGTTCGGGATCCTGGCGGCGGCGGCAATCTTCGGCGACCGACTGGGCCTGATGTTTGCCGCCGGTGTCCTCCTGATCCTGGGCGGGCTTGCCCTGGCGGTGGCCGAAAGGCGGCCATCGCCGCCGCGCGCGATCGCCGTGCAGCGGTGTGCCGCTCACGGCCCGCCGGTCAGCAGCAGATAGCTGCCCTGGGCGAGGTAGAGGCAGGCGATGGTGGTGATGATCCAGCCGGCCCAGCGGCGGTACTGCGCGTCGGTCAGCCGTTCCAGCAGCGGCCGCGCGATCGAGGTGCCGGCGACCGAAGCCAGGATGGCAAGGCCCGCCATCAGCGGATCCAGCGCCGCCGCCTGATCGACCAGCCCGCCGAAATAGGCCAGCTTGGCGGCATGGCCGAAAAGCTGGCAGACGGCCTTGGTGGCGACGATCTGCCGGCGGTCGAGCTTGCCGCCAAGGAAGAAGCTGTCGACCAGCGGGCCGGACACGCCGGTCAACAGCAGCAGCGTGGTGCAGGCCGAGCCGTAGCAGGCGCCGCTGACGAAGCTTTCCGGATTGGGCCGCAGCCGGGCCGGGAACAGCCGCACCAGGAACGGCGTCGTCCCCAGGCAGATCAGCGCCACCGGTTTCGAGGGCACGTAGCGCCACACGCTCCACACCGCGAGCGCGATCGCCGAGCCGATAAGGAAGGTTGCGACGGCGCGCCAGCGGATATGGCGCCACCACAGCGTTCCCCGCCAGCCATTGGAGGCCATCTGGGTGACCGCGTGCAGCACCATGGCATCCTGCAGCGGCAGCAGCGCCAGCAGCACCCCCATCAGGATCAGCCCGCCGGCCATGCCGAAGATGCCTGACAGCACCGCCGTCGCCAGCATCACGGCGAACAGCCCGGCCATCATCGTCGCTGTCATCGCCCGCCCCTCCCGCCAGCCCCGTTATCGGCCGGCGCCCGGGCGGCGACAATTGCGCCGCACGCGCGGGAGATGCGAGGCGCGCGCAAAGGCCCCATGCCGGCGCGCAGATGTCCAGCATGGCCAGGATGCAGAGGCGGATCATGTCGAGACGGTCGGGGATGTCGACCCGCTCGTCGGGCATGGTGCCGCAGCGCCCGCCGGGGCCGCAGACCACGCCCGGCATCCGGGCCAGGTGGTGGAAATGGGCGGCATCGGTGCCGCGCCGGCTGCGCCATGTCGCGCCCAGGGAAGTGACGATCCGCCCCACCCCCGACACTCCGCCACCGGTCGAACGCGCCATCGCCTGGAAGCCGGAACCGGCCAGCAGGCTGGACAGCGCCGGCTGAGGCCGCCGCGGCGCCTCAGCCAGCCGGCCGGGGGCAGAAGGCGTCGTGCAGGGCCTCGACAACCACCAGCACCTCCGGCCGTGTGATCCGATAAAAGACGGTGGTGCCGGCGCGCCGGGATTCGACCAGCCCATCGGCGCGCAGCCGCATGAGCTGCTGCGACATCGGCACCTGCTCCACCCCCAGCAGCCGCCGCAGTTCGGCCACTGACATCTCGGCCCGACCCAGCGCGCACAGCACCAGCAGGCGCTGCGGATGGGACAGGCTGCGCATCAGTTCCGCCGCCTTTTCGGAGGCCGGGATCATCTCAGCTACATTCATATTCTTGACATTACAAAGTTTGAATATTACGTTCAATCCCGTCGCCACGGCCTGCGGGCCGCGGCGGGGTGCGGCGGTGGCGCCAGATCATCGGCAAGGGGCCAGATCCTCCGGCACGGATGGCCGGCGCCGCCGAACCGGCGCCGGGCGCCCCATCCTAGCGGATTTCCGCGATGGAGGGAGCGGCGTTGCGCCAGATCAATGCCAATACCGGCAACCCGGTCAGACTGCCTGCTGCAGGAACAGCGACGGCGCAGCGGAGGCGGAAAGGAAGGACAGCATGTCGATCGATCGCGCGGTGATGATGTTTGCCGGGGCCATGGTCCTCGCCTCGCTGGCGCTTGGCCACTACCACTCGCCCTGGTGGCACCTGCTGACCGCCTTCGTCGGCCTCAACCTGCTCCAGGCGCCGGTCACCGGCTTCTGCCCGGCGGCGATGATCCTGAAGCGGCTGGGCTGCCGCCCCGGCCCGGCCTTCTCCTGACGCCCGCCCGGCCGGGCCCCCGCGATGGCAAGGCGCCCAGCCAGGCCGGCCGGTGCGATGGCGCTCGTCGCGATCGCGCTTGGCGTGATGGCGGCGGCGGGCGACGCACGGGCTGAAACCTTCACCGTCCGCCCGTTGCCGGTGCCCGAGCTGAAGGCGGTCTACGGCCAGGTGGAGAGCCGCACCGTGCTGCCGGCACGCGCGCGCATCGGCGGCACCATCCGCGAGATCGCCGTCAGCGAAGGCAGCGAGGTGGCCGAGGGCGAGGCGATCGCCCGGGTGGTCGACGACAAGCTCGCCCTTGAGCTTGACGCCGCCCGCGCCCGCATCAAGGAACTGCGCTCCCAGCTCGACAACGCCCGCACCGAGCTGAGCCGCACCCAGCAGCTCATCGCCCGCGGCGTGGTCAGCAGCAGCCGGCTGGACCAGGCCCGCACCCAGTACGATGTGGTGGCCAACCAGGTGGCAGCGGCCGAGGCCGAACGCGCCGTGGTCGAGCAGCGGGCGCGCGAGGGCGCCGTGCTGGCGCCCGCCAGCGGCCGGGTGCTGAGCGTGCCGGTGACGCTGGGCTCGGTGATCCTGCCGGGCGAGCCGGTGGCCCGCATCGCCAGCGGCCCATACTATCTGCGCCTCGCCCTGCCGGAACGGCATGCCGCCACGATCCGCCAGGGTGCTGCGGTCGCCATCGGCCGGCGCGGTCTCGACCCGGCCGGCGACGGGCAGCCCGCCACCCGCCATCAGGGACGCATCGCCAAGGTCTATCCGGAGATCACCGAGGGCCGGGTGATCGCCGATGTCGAACTGGCCGGGATCGGCGACTATTTCGTCAACGAGCGCACGCTGGTGTGGATCCCGATCGGCAGCCGGATGGCGATCGCCGTGCCGCCGGCGGCCCTGGTCATCCGTCATGGCATCGACTATGCCCGCCTGGACACCCCGCAGGGTCCGCGCGAGGTGGCGGTGATCCTCGGCCAGGCGTTCGAGGATGCCGGGGAGCGCCGGATCGAGGTGCTGACCGGCCTGAAGGATGGCGACCGCCTGCTGCTGCCGGCCGCCCCCCAATGACGCCTGGCATCGCGGGCCATCTGACCCGGCACTTCATCGCCTCGCCGCTGACCCCGCTGTTCCTGCTGGCGGCGCTGGCGCTCGGCCTGATCGCGCTGGTCACGCTGCCGCGCGAGGAGGAGCCGCAGATCTCCGTGCCGATGGTGGACATCCGGGTGCAGGCCGACGGGCTGAAGGCCGAAGATGCGGTGAAGCTGGTCACCGAGCCCCTGGAGACGATCGTCAGGAGCATTGACGGCGTCGAGCACGTCTATTCCCAGACCGAGGATGACGGTGCGCTGGTGACGGCGCGGTTCCTGGTGGGTACCAGCGCCGACGCCGCCATCCTGCGCGTGCACGAGAAGCTGCGCGCCAATTTCGACCGCATTCCGCTCGGCATCCCCGAACCGCTGATCGTCGGGCGCGGCATCGACGATGTCGCCATCGTGGTGGTCACCCTAGCCCCGACCGCCGCCGCCGCCCCGCATTGGACCGCGAACGGGCTGACCCGGCTGGCCCGGGAACTGCAGGTCGAGATCGCCAAGCTGCCCGATGTCGGCCTGACCTACATCGTCGGCGAGCAGCCGGAGGAGCTGCGCGTCGAGCCGGACCCCGAGCGCCTGCTGCTGCATGGCGTGACGCTGAACCAGCTCGCCGCCAAGATCGAGGCCGCCAACCGCGCGCTGGCGATCGGCCGGGTGCGCGAGGCCGGCGAGCAGCGCGGGCTCACCGCCGGGCGGACGCTGAGCGAGCCGGCCGAGATCGGCATGCTGCTGGTTACCACCCGCG
>CAZEQG010000213.1:0-5827 GCA_964514295.1 uncultured Alphaproteobacteria bacterium | reverse complement strand
CCGGCCATGCCGGCGCCGAGCAGCCGGCCGCGATCATCCTCCAGCCGGGCACGGCAGCCGGTGCCACCGCCATCGATGCCGAGGCGCAGCCGGCCGCTCACGCCGGCTCGCGGGCGATCTGGGCGCCGCAGCGCGCGAGCTTGCGGTCCAGCGCCTCGTAGCCGCGGTCGAGGTGATAGATGCGGTTGACCACCGTCTCCCCTTCGGCCGCGAGCCCCGCCAGGACCAGGCAGACCGAGGCCCTGAGATCGGTCGCCATGACCTCGGCCCCGGCCAGCCGCGGCACCCCGCGCACCAGCGCCGTGGTGCCGCTGAGCGTGATGCTGGCGCCCAGCCGCACCAGCTCGGACACATGCATGAAGCGGTTCTCGAACACCGTCTCGCGGATCGCCGAGCTGCCCTCGGCGATGCTCATGAGGGCCATGAACTGGGCCTGCAGGTCGGTCGAGAAGCCGGGATAGGGCTGGGTGACGACATCGACCGCCCGCAGCGGCCCCTGGCGCTCGACCATCAGGCCGCGGTCGGTCGGCCACAGGCTGACGCCGGCCTTCTCCAGCGCCTCGCCAACCGCGGCCAGATGCTCGAGCCGGGTCCCCACCAGCTCCAGCGCGCCGCCGGTGATGGCGGCGGCAACGGCATAGGTGCCGGCCTCCACCCGGTCGGTCAGCACCGCGTGCCGGGCCGGGCGGAAGCGGGCCGGCCCCTGAATCAGCAGGCGGTGGGTGCCGATCCCCTCGATCTCGGCCCCCATGGCGGCGAGGCAGCGGGCAAGATCGGCCACTTCCGGCTCGCGTGCGGCATTCACGATCTCGCTTTCGCCGCGCGCCAGGCTCGCCGCCATCATCGCACATTCGGTGGCGCCGACGGAGGAGAAGGGGAAGATGATCCGTGCCCCCTTCAGCCCGCCCGGCGCCCGCGTCTCGATATAGCCGCCGGCCACCTCCACCTCGGCGCCAAGCTCGGTCAAGGCCTTCAGGTGCAGGTCGACCGGCCGGGCGCCGATCGCGCAGCCCCCGGGAAGCGACACCCGGGCCCGGCCGAGCCGCGCCGTCAGCGGCCCCAGCACCAGCACCCCGGCCCGCATCACCCGCATGATCTCGTAGGGCGCCTCGCCCAGCGGCGCGTTGCCGGCGTCGAGCGTCAGTTCGCCCGCGGCCGCGCTTGCCGTGCGCACGCCGTGATGCTCCAGCAGCCGGCGCATGGTGGCGATATCGGCGATCTCGGGCAGGTTCGCCAGGGTCAGCGGATGTTCCGACAGCAGGGCGGCGGCGAAGGCGGGCAGGGCGGCGTTCTTCGCCCCGCCGATCTCGACGGCACCGCGCAGCACCGCCCCGCCCCGAATGCGCAGACGTTCCATGGTCATTCCTCTCAGCCGCGCCCCGCCAGCCTGGGGTCCAGCCGGTCGCGCAGCGCGTCGCCCAGCAGGTTGAATCCGAAGGACAGGAACAGGATCGCCAGGCCGGCGAAGATGGCACTCCACGGCGACAGCAGCACGAAATTGCGCCCCTCGGCCAGCATCAGGCCGAGCGAGGGGGTGGGCGGCTGGGTGCCCAGCCCCAGGAAGGACAGCGACGCCTCCACCAGGATCGCCGCGGACAGCAGCAGGCTGGTCTGCACCAGGATCACCGAGGCGAGGTTGGGCAGCACATGGCGGGCCATGATCCGCAGGTCCGAGGCGCCGATGGCGCGCGCCGCCTCGACATATTCGCTGTCGCAGACGACCAGGGCCGGCCCGCGCACCAGCCGGGCGAAGATCGGCGTATAGACCACGGCGATGGCGATGGCGGCACTTTCCGTGCGCGGCCCCAGCACGGCGATGACGCCGATCGCCAGCAGCATCACCGGAAAGGCGAACAGCACGTCCATCAGCCGCATCACGATGCGGTCGGTGAGCCCGCGATAGTAGGCCGCGAGCAGGCCAAGCGTGCCGCCCGCCGCCAGCGCCAGGCCGACCGCCACGCCGCAGGCCAGCAGCGCGGTGCGGTAGCCGTGCAGGATGCGCGACAGCACGTCGCGGCCGAGCTGGTCGGTGCCCAGCAGATGGGCGGCCGACGGCCCCTTCAGCCGGGCCAGGATGTCCTGGTGCACCGGGTCGAAGGGGGCCACCAGATCGGCCCCCAGCGCCAGCGCCACCTGCACGGCCACCAGCCCTGCCGCCGCCAGGGTCAGCCCGCCTGCCCTCATGACGCCCTGATCCGCGGGTCGATCAGGGCATAGGCGAGGTCGACCGCGAAGTTGACCAGCACGAAGCCGGCCGTCACCACCAGGATAGTGGCCTGGATCAGCGGATAGTTGCGCTCGGCGATCGCGCCCAGGATCAGCCGGCCGAGGCCGGGGATGGCAAACACCTGCTCCACCACGATCGCCCCGCCCAGCAGGTAGCCGGTCATGATGCCGACGCTGGTGACGAAGGGGATCAGGGCGTTGCGCAGGGCGTGGCGGTAGATCACGCCCGGCTCGGCCACGCCCTTGGCCCGGGCGGTGCGGACATAGTCCTGCGACAGGGCGTCCAGCATGGCGCTGCGCAGCAGCCGCGACAGGTTGGCCAGGATCGGCAGGGCCAGCGCCAGCGCCGGCAGCAGCAGCCGCTGGAGGTTGCCGAGCGGGTCCTCCAGGAAGGGGACATGGCCGAGGGCGGGGAATCCCGGCGCCCAGGCGGCGACCGCCAGCAGCATGACGATGCCAAGCCAGAAGGACGGGATGGTGAGCCCGGCGATGGCGCCGAGCCTGAGCGCGAGTTCCGCCCCCCGGCCACGCAGCCGCGCCATCAGGCAGCCCAGCGGCACGGCGAGGCCGGCCCCCAGCAGCAGGGCAAGGATGGTGAGTTCCAGGGTCGGCGCGAGGTGGGCGGCGATCTCCTCGGCCACCGGCCGGCCGGTCCACAGCGAGGTGCCGAGATCGCCGGTCAGCACGCCCCCGGCCCAGCGCAGATACTGTTCGACCACCGGCCGGTCGAGGCCGATCTGGGCGCGCAGGGCCGCCATCCGTTCGGGCGTCACCTCCGTGTTGGCGCCCAGCATGATCGCCACCGCATCGCCCGGGATCAGCCGGATCATCAGGAAGACGATCACGGAGATGCCGAACAGCACGAAGGCCAGGTCGATCAGCCTCGCCGCAACCAGCCGGCGCAAGGTGCCGGCCTCAGCGCCCCAGCCCGGCCCGGGCGAGGCTCACCAGCGAGCGGTTGGCCATGATCTCGAAACCGGAGAGCCCGGTCCGGGTGGCGGCGAACAGCATCGGGTAGGCGATGTGCGCGACCGGGCCGGTGCAGGCCAGCTTCTTCTGTGCCGCCTGATAGATGGCCTGGCGGCGCGACTTGTCGACGGTCGCCCGGCCGAGGTCGAGGAGCTGGTCGATCTCGGTGTCGGCGTATTTGAACACGTTGGTGGAGCCGCCGCTGCGGAAGGTGCGGAAGAAATAGTCGTCGGGGTCGACGGCGCCGGCATTGGCCGATGCGAACAGCTCGAAGTTGCTGTTGCGCCAGTCCTGCACGAACTGGCCGAGCTCGACGTTGCGCAGCTCCACCTTGAAGCCCGCCTTGTTGAGCTGCTGCTGGGCGACCTGGGCGATGTCGCGGATGTCCTGGCGCGGCAGCACCAGCAGGCTGACGGCGAGCGGCGCGCTGACCCCGGCCTCGCGCAGGAGGGCCTGGGCCTTTGCCGGGTCGCTGCGGTAGCAGGGGAACTCGCGGGTGTCGACCGCCCAGTCCTTCAGCGCCGGCGACAGGGGGCCGGCGGCCACGCCCTTGCCGAACAGGGCGGCCTGGACGATCTCCTCGCGGTTCAGCGCATAATTCACCGCCTCGCGCACCTTCGGGTTGTCGAAGGGCGGCTTGGACGTGTTCATGCCGATCAGGGTGTAGGACAGCTCAAGGGTCTGCGCCACCGCCACCCCGGGCCGGCCCGTGAGCTGCAGCGCGGTCGCCGCGTCGATATTGGCCAGCATGTGGTATTGTCCGCCCAGCAACCCGACCTGGCGGGTGGCCGATTCCGGCACGATGTTGAACTTCACGCCGGCGAGCTTCGGCACGCCCTGCTGCCAGTAGCCGTCATGCCGGGCCAGACGGATGAAGCCATTGGGCTGCCATTCGGCGAACTTGAAGGGGCCGGTGCCGACCGGCTGGCGCTGCAGCCCGTCCTTGTTGGCCTCGAAGCCGCGCGGCACGATGGCGATGGTGGACAGGGCGGCGAGCAGCGGGGCCGAAGGCTCCTTCAGCGTCAGCACCACGGTGCGGGCATCCCTGGCCGTGGCATTCTCCAGCGCGGCGAGCCGGCTGGCCAGCGGCGAGCCGATGTCCTTGGACAGCACGCGGTTGAAGGAGGCCACCACGTCGGCCGCCTCCATCGCCGTGCCGTCATGGAAGGTGACGCCGGGGCGCAGCGTGAAGCTGTAGGTCCGGCCATCCGGCGACACCGTCCAGTCCGCCGCCAGGCCCGGCCCGACGGCAAGGCCGGCATCGACCGCCGTCAACCCTTCGTAGACCGGGCCGAACACGATCTGGGCGCTGGCGAAGGCGGTGATCAGGTGCGGATCGAGCCCGGCCGGCGAGGCGTCCACGGCGACCTCCAGCACCTGTGCGCGGGGGGCGGCCGGCGCCGCTGCCAGGGCCGGAAGCGCAAGGGCGCCGGCGAGAAGGGCGCGGCGGATGACGGTGTTCATTGAGGTTCCTCCCTGGCCGGAATACGGACCAATTATGGACCACTCTGGACGGCTTGTCACCCGGCTGCTAAGCCTTTGGCAGATTCCGGGAGGAAATCATGCAGCAGGCGATCGGCGTGATCAGCGGCACCTCGATGGACGGCATCGACGTGTCGATCGTGACCACGGACGGGGTCGACCGGGTGGTGCCCGGTCCCGGGCGGACCTATCCCTATCCGGGACCGCTGCGCGCTGCGCTCCAGGCCCTGGTGGCGGCGCCGGAGCGGGCCGAGCGGGAGGGGCTGGAGGATCTGGAGGCGGCGGTGACCCAGGCGCATCTGGCCGCCATCCGCGCCTTCATCGCCGATCATGCGATCGATCCGGCGGCGGTGTCGCTGATCGGGCTGCACGGGCAGACCGTGTTCCACCGGCCGGAACGCCGCTTCACCCGCCAGCTCGGTTCCGGTGCGGTGGTGGCGGCCGCCCTCGGCATCGCCACCGTCGACCGCTTCCGCCACGCCGATGTGGCGGCCGGCGGCGAGGGCGCGCCCTTTGCCCCGCTCTACCACCGGGCGCTGGCGGCGCCGCTGGCCAAGCCGCTGATGGTGCTGAACCTGGGCGGGGTCGGCAATGTCACCTACATCGACGAGGACACGGTGATCGCCTTCGACACCGGCCCGGCCAGCGCGATCCTTGACGACTTCGTGTCCCGCCGCCGCGGCCTGGCCTATGACGCCGACGGCGCGCTGGCGGCGGGCGGGCGGGTTCGGGCCGATCTGGTCGCCCGCTTCATGGACAATCCCTATTTCTCAAGAAAGCCGCCGAAGTCGTTGGATCGTAACGATTTCCATAGCCGAGCCCGGATCGTCGACGAGCTTGACGACCTGGATGGCGCGGCGACGCTGGCGGCCTTCACGGTCGAATCGGCGGCGGCCGCGCTCGATCATGTGCCGCGCCGGCCGGGGCGCTGGCTGGTCACCGGGGGCGGCCGGCTGAACGGCCATATCATGCGCTCGCTGGCGGCGCGCCTGGGCGTGCCGGTGGAGCCGGTGGAGGCGGTGGGCTGGAACGGCGACTTCATCGAGGCCCAGTGCTTCGGCTATCTCGCGGTGCGCAGCGCGCTTGGCCTGCCGCTCAGCCTGCCCGCCACCACCGGCGTGCCCCGCCCGATGCCGGGCGGCGTGCTGCA
>CAZEQG010000212.1:0-5839 GCA_964514295.1 uncultured Alphaproteobacteria bacterium | reverse complement strand
GGCGCCAGCTCCGGCACCCGGGAGTGGCAGTTCCAGGTGGGCTTCGCCGCCCGCAACGGCATCCTGTGCGCAGGCCTGGCCGCCGCCGGCGGCACCGGCGCGCCCGACGCGCTGGAGGGCCGGGCCGGCTTCTTCGCCGCCTTCATGGGCGATTGCGAGGGGGTGGAGGCGATCGGCCAGGATCTCGGCCGCACCTGGCGCTCGCTCGACGTCACCTACAAGCCCTATGCCGTCTGCGCCATCCTGCAGGAGCCGGTGCGCCAGGCGATCCGCATGGCCGGGCGGCACGACCTCAGGCCGGAGGCGATCGCGGCCATCCGCCTGCGCCTGAACCCGGCGGAGGCCGCCTATCCCGGCACCGATTCGACCGGCCCCTTCAGCGATGTCGGCGCCACGCTGATGAGCGCGCCCTTCTGCCTGGCCGTGGCCTTCGCCGAGCGCAAGGTGAAGGGCGAGGATCTGAAGCGCCTGACGGACCCGGGGCTGATGGCGCTGACGGCCCGCGGCCAGGTGATCGCCGATGCCAGCCTGGGGCCGCGCAGCTTCGTGCTGGAAGTCGATGTCGCCGGCGGCGGCACCCTGACCCATGCCGAGCGCACCGAGGGCGAGCCCTTCAACTGGGACCGCCATGAGGTGATGGAGAACCTGCGGGCGATGCAGGACGAGATCCCGGCCGATGCCGGCAGGCTCGACGAGCTCGGCCGCATCGTGCTTGCGGCCGAGCGGCACGCAGCCCGCGATCTGGTTTCAGCCGGCATCCTGGCCGGCTGACCGGGGCCGGTCAGCCGAAGCTGTTGGGCAGGTAGAGGACGATCTGCGGGAAGGCGATCGTCAGCCCGATCACTGCTATATCGGCGACGAAGAACCACATCACGCCACGGAAGATCAGGTCGGTGGGCGCGATGCGGCTGCCGATGGTGCTGCTCAGCACGAACACGTTGAGGCCGACCGGCGGCGTGATCATGCCGATCTCCACCAGCTTCGCCACGAAGATGCCGAACCAGAGCGTGCTGATCTCGGCCGCGCTGACCATCGGCAACAGGATCGGCAGGGTGATCAGCATCGCCCCGATCGGCTCCAGGAACATGCCGAGGAACAGGTAGACCAGGGCGATGGCGATCAACAGAAGGACGGTGCTGCCGCCGAAGGCGTCGGCAGCCTCCGAGATCGCCGCGGCGATGCCGCTCAGGGTCAGGAAGGAGGTGAGGATGCTGGCGCCGATGACGATGATGAACACGCTGCCGCAGGTGACCAGCGTGTCGACGATGGAGCGCCTGACGGTGTCGAGGCTCAAGGTTCCCTTCGCCGCCGCCACCACGAAGGAAGCGAAGGCACCGACGGCCCCCGCCTCGGTCGAGGTGAAGAGGCCGCCGAACAGGCCGCCCAGCACGCAGATGATGAGCAGCAGCACCGGCCAGGTCTCGCGTACCGCCGCGAGATGCCCGGCAAGACTGGTGCGCCCGCCGGCGCGCGGCGCGAGCGCGGGGTTGAGCGCCGCGCGCAGCAGAATGACCGCGACATAGCTCAGCGCCGTCAGCACGCCGATCGCGATGCCGCCGAGAAACAGCTTGGTGATCGAGACCTGCGCGATGACGCCATAGATGATCAGCGGGATGCTCGGGGGGATCAGGGCGCCGATGGTGCCCGCGGCGGCCAGCGTACCGGTGGCGAGCTTCAGGTCGTATTTGTGCCGGATCATCTCCGGCACCGCAATCTTGCCCATGGCGGCGGCGCAGGCCACGCTGGAGCCGGTCATCGCGGCAAAGCCCGAGCACCCGAACACCGACGCGATGGCAAGCCCGCCGGGCAGCCGGCCGAACCAGATCCGTGCGGCATCGAACAGGCCGTTCGTCAGCCGGCAGTGGTAGCACACGAAGCCCATCAGCAGGAACATCGGCACCGAGCTCAGCGTCCAGCTCGCGATCAGGGTGTGGGGCATCACCGACAGCATGCCCCAGGCGGCGGTATGGCCGCCGATCACCCAGATGCCGCCATAGGACACCGCGATCAGCGAGATGCCGATGGGGTAGCGCAGCGCGATCAGGATCACGACGGCGATCAGGCCGATCAGGCCGACAAGCGTGTCACTCACGGCCGGCGGCCTCCGAGGCCGGTTCCGCCGCCACCGGGTCGGGCCGGCCGGTCAGGCGCAGCACCAGCCGCAGCCCCAACAGGCAGGCGACCAGCACGAAGCCCAGCGGAATGATGAAATAGGACGGCCAGGTGC
This sequence comes from uncultured Alphaproteobacteria bacterium, assembly GCA_964514295.1. Taxonomy (GTDB): domain Bacteria; phylum Pseudomonadota; class Alphaproteobacteria; order CAZEQG01; family CAZEQG01; genus CAZEQG01. The sequence goes on along the minus strand of CAZEQG010000212.1, from coordinate 3,612 downwards.
TGACCCGCGTGGTCTGCTCCATCAGGAAATCGTTGCTGGCCAGTTTTTCGAGGGCGAGCTGCCAGGCCTGCGCCGACAGCGCAAGGTAGATGGCCATGCAGGAGAGCTGGGCCACCACCTCCACCGCCTGGCGCAGGCGCGGGGGCGCGTGGTTCATCACCAGGTCGACGCTGACATGCGCCCCGCGCAGCTCGGCCGCCGCCAGGGGCAGGTAGGCGACGCAGATCATGTAGTACTGCGTCACCACCGCGTTGGTCAGCGCCACCGGCGCGCCGAACAGCAGATTGGCGGCCACGTCGATGCTGATATGCACCATCATCGACACCAGGGCCGCGCCGGCGATCGCCAGCAGCAGGCCGTCGATCAGCCGGACGGCGCGCCCCGTCGTCATCTCAGCCCCCTGCCGCCGCCAGCCGGCCGCCGCCTATTGCATGAAGTAGGTCTTGGCGTCGATCTTTGACAGGATCTCGCGCTCGTAGACGGCCGCCAGAGCCTGCATCTCCCAGTCGCGATCCGGCAGCAGCTTCTCCCACTTCTCGACCAGGGCCTTGAAGCGGGCCACCTTGGCGCTGGCATCCTTGACGCCGGAGTTCTTCTCCGCCGCGGCGGCGATGCCGGCGAGGTCGGCTTCGATGAAGGCCCTGGAACGGGCGACCACATCCTCGGGCGCGGTGAAGATCTGGATGCCCTTGGCCTCGGCGTCCTTCATGTTCTTGTTACCGTCGACCACGTATTTCCAGGTCACCGCCGCCACGCTGATGGCGGCGGCGTCGAGGGCGGCGCGGCGCTGCGACTCGGAGAGCGACCGCCAGGTGCGCAGGTTGAAGTTGTTGTTGTCGATGCCGTGATAGGTGCCGGTCGGCACGCCCACGGTGATGAACTTCACCACGTCGATCAGGCGCAGGTTGCTGAGCTCGGCCGCCGAGACCATCGCCCCGTCGACCGTGCCGCCGGCCACCGCCTCGAACACCTGGTTGCCGGGAATGGTGAAGGCGACGGCGCCGAAGCTCTGCGCCCAGCGCGCCCAGGGCGCGGCCCCCGAACGCAGCTTGCGGCCCTTCAGATCGTCCATGGTGACCGTCTTCTTGGTGGTCACCAGCATGTAGGAGGCGGTCGAGGAGGAGCCGAGATAGACCTGATTGTTCTTCTGGTGCTCGGCCAGGCATTCCTGGCAGGTGAACACATACTCGCTCATCGCCCCCGCCATGGCCCAGGGATTGCGCCCGAGCATGGCCAGATCGACGGCCAGATGGGTATCAGGCAGGGCGGCCGGGAACAGCGGCGGCAGCACGAAGCCGATGTCGACCACGCCGTCGCGCACGCCGTTCAGCATCTGCGGCAGGCTCAGCAGCGACAGCGGGAACATCTTGACGTCAAGCTCGCCCTTGGAGCGCTCCTTCAGGGCGGCGGCGAAAGCCTCCAGCCCGTGATAGGCGGCAGTGCCCTGGGGAAAGCCAACCGCAAGCTTCAGCTCCCGGGCCTGGGGCGCAACGGTGCCGGCAATCAAGGTCGAGGCGCCCAGGCACAGGGCGCCGATCAGCTTCGTGAACTTCATCTCTTTCCTCCCGAGCAGGCGCCCTTGCAACGGCCGTCGCCTTGCGACGCCAAGGTCTGGACCGTGGGCTGCTTCACGTCGGCCGGCCGACAGCTCAGGCCCGGCGGGCCCCTGTCGGATAGCCAAACGCACGCTATCCTACTTACGAGTAGAATTCAATAACGATATAGTATCAACACCGCATGCCGGCCGGCCCCGCCACCTAAAGGCCGGCGCTGCCGGAGGCGCGGAAGGCCCAGCGCGTCATCCGCCGCTCCAGCAGCGCAAAGGCGGCGTACATGGCGATCCCCTCGATGGCGAGGGCCACCAGCCCGGCAAACACCAGGGGCATCTGGAAATTGGCGCCGGCCTGGATCATCAGGAAGCCGATGCCGGCATTGGCGGCGATGGTCTCCGACACCACCGAGCCGACGAAGGCAAGCGTGATCGCCACCTTCAGGGCCCCGAACAGATAGGGCTGCGCCCGCGGTATGCCGACCTTCAGCATGATGTCGAGCTTGCGGGCGCCGAGCGCGCGCAGCACGTCCTCCAGCTCCGGCTCCATGGTGGCAAGGCCGGTCGCCACATTCACCACGATCGGGAAGAAGGAGATCAGGAAGGCGGTGAGGATCGCCGGCACCTCGCCAACGCCGAACCACACCACCAGGATCGGCACCACCGCCACCTTGGGCACCGAGTTGAAGCCGATCATCACCGGGTAGAGGCCGCGATAGATGGTGCGCGACCAGCCCACCACCAGGCCGAGCGCCACCCCGAACACCACGGCGATGGCAAAGCCCGCCACCGTCGTCCACAGCGTCACCGCCGAATGCCGCAGCAGCGGCTGCCAGTAGCGCAGCATGGCGGCCGCTATCTCGCTGGGGGCGGGCAGGATGAAGCTGTCGATGCGGAACAGCCGGCAGGCAGCCTCCCAGGCCAGGAACATGGCCAGGGTGAACCACAGCGGCGCCCCCCGCTCGGCGATGCGGGCCGCGGTCATGCCCGGCGCACCTCGGCGATCCGGTCGCGCAGCACATGGACCAGATCGGTGAAGGCCGGGGCGAAGCAGACATCGAGCTCGCGCGGGCGGGCCAGCGGCACGGCCCGGGTATCCACCACCCGGCCCGGCCGCGCGCTCATCACATGCACGGTATCGGCCAGGAAGGCCGCCTCGCGCAGATCATGGGTGACCAGGATGACGGTGAAGCCGATGCGCTGCCACAGGTCGCGCAGCACGCACCACAGCTCCTCCCGGGTGAAGGCGTCGAGCGCGGCGAAGGGCTCGTCAAGCATCAGCAGGGCCGGCTCGTGGATCAGCGCCCGGCACAGCGACACGCGCTGCTGCATGCCACCCGACAGTTCCCAGGGATAGCGCTCGGCGAATCCCGCCAGCCCGACCGTCTCCAGCAGCGCCAGGGCCTTGGCGCGAAAGGCCGGGCGCTCGCGCCGGAAGCGGCTGCGGTAGGGCTCGACGATCTCCAGCGGCAGCAGCACATTGTCGATGACCCGCCGCCAGGGCAGCAGGTTGGGGTTCTGGAAGGCCATGCCGGCCAGCTTCACCGGCCCCTCGACCGCGGCACCTGCGATGGTGACCGACCCCGCGCTTGGCCGCACCAGCCCGGTGACCAGCTTCATCAGCGTCGACTTGCCGCAGCCCGATGGCCCCACCACCGCCGCGAACTCCCCCGCCCTCACCGCCAGCGAGGTGCCGGCCAGCGCCGTCACATCGCCCGACTCGGCATGGTAGGTCAGCGTCACCTCGTCGAGCACAACCGCGACCGACACGTCAGCACCCCCGCCGGCATCCGCACGGACGGTGCGGCGCCTCATGGTTCGACGGGCTCACCATGAGGCGACTGGGGGAGCGGTGTTCCTGGCTGAAGCTGCCTCCACCCATCCACTCCGCCCCACCCTGAGCCCGTCGAAGGGGGAGGCGGCCGCACGGACGGTGGTGCGCCTCATGGTTCGACGGGCTCACCATGAGGCGACTGGGAGGGCGAAGATCAGTGGTGACGCTGCCTCCGCCCCTCCACTCCGCCTCACCCTGAGCCCGTCGAAGGGGGAGGCGGCCGCACGGA
>CAZEQG010000211.1:0-5863 GCA_964514295.1 uncultured Alphaproteobacteria bacterium | reverse complement strand
GGGCGGCCAGCCAGTCGACCCAGGCCGCCTTGCCGGCGCCGCGCGCGATCGTCAGCGGCGAATGGCCGCCGGCCTGCACGGCGTCGATGTCGGGCGTGACGGCGGCGACGGCGGCCAGCAGGTCGAGCGAGGTTGCCGCACCGGCACAGGCGGCATGCAGCGGCAGGTTCGCCTCGAAGGCCCGCGACCAGAGATCGCCGCGGGCGCCATGGCCAGTCAGCACGGCAACGGCCGCCACGGCATCGAAGAAGGCGGCGAGGTGCAGGCAGCTCCAGCCATCGGCCGACAGCAGGTGGACTGACCAGGGGGCGGCCGCCAGCAGCCGGTCCAGCTCCGCCGCCCGGTCGAGCGCGGCCAGCTCGTGCACGCCGGCGGGATAGCCGTCGCCCAGCAGGCACAGCGCATTGCCCCGGCGGCCGCGATAGAGCGCATGCAGCGGCAGGCTGACCCCGGCACGGTCGAAGACCGGCGCACCGCGCCATGCGCAATAGGCGGCGTGCAGTTCTTCCGCGCTGGCCGTGGCCGCGATGTCAAACAGCTCGGCGCCGGCGGTCATGCCGCCCGGTCGTACCAGCGCGCCCTGCCGACCAGAAGCCACCAGGCGATGCGGTTGGCCAGGCTCTGCAGCGCCCCGTGCGGCTTCAGCCCCACCGCCTTGAACAGCATGGCCACGGCGCGCTCGATATGCGCTGGCCGGTAGTGGCGGAAGGCGCGGCGAAGATATTCGCGCGCGAAGCGCTTGCGGTCATAGGCCGTGGCGTTGTCGTTGGCGGCGTAGAAGGCGTAGGGCAGCTCGTCGTCCTCGCTCTCCGCCAGCCGGCCGAAGGCCACCTTCAGCCGCTCCAGCATGCCGAGCCCCTCGGCGTCCTGGTAGCGGCGCATGTGGGAATAGAAAAGCTTGTAGTGGCGCAGCTCGTCGGCGGCGATGCGGCGGCAGATGTCCTTCAGCACCGGCTCGTCGGTCGCGTCGTGCAGGGCGGTGTAGTAGGAGGAGGTGCCGATCTCGACGATGCAGCGCGCCACCAGCTCGCCCGACCGGCTGCCGCGCACCGAGGCGTCGGCGTCCAGCGGCAGCTTGATGGTGGCGGTGAAGCGGGCGAAGGCGGTCTCGAAGTCGAAGGCGGGATCGGCCAGCTCGGCCCAACGGCGCAGCGCCTGGCCGTGCTGGATCTCCTCGCGCGCCCAGTTCGCCGCCGCTTCGGCGAAGACCGGATCGTCGTGGAACACGTTGCGCAGATAGGTGCCGTAGTCGCCGCCATTGTGCTCCACCAGGGCAGCGGCCTTCACCACCATGACGATGTCGGCGTCGACCTTGGACGGATCGAAGGCGCGCCAGTCGATATCCTCCAGGCTCCAATGCGCCATGATGCCTCGCTCAGCTCCTGCCCGGCCCTGCGACCGGCTCAGCTAACCGATATCGGCCCTGCGCCGCGCGATGGCAAGAGCCATTGGCTACGTCGGCCGGGCCGCCGCCGCCAGCGACTGCCGCAATCGCCGGACATGAGTCTGCCACAAGAATATATTTTTGGTATACCAAAATACAACTTCGAACCATTCATCGATACATAAAATTCAGAGTAGTTTTAATGATGTGGGAAAGCACTTTCGTACATATCAGGAGAATCAACAATAGATTTTACGTATGGGTTATTTTTCATCGTCGCTGTGATCCGGAATGGCGACGGCCAACGTAGATGGCCCACGAACAGCATTTTCCAGGGAGTGATGACGATGCCCGAAGGTTCCCCCGCCGCGCCCTCCGCGCCGGCGCCTCACGGATTTGGCCTGTCGGTGATGCAGAAGCTGCTGGCGGTGGTCGGCCTGTGCGTCGCCTTCACCCTGGCCGTCGGCGGCACCGCGGCCTGGCAGCTCGCCTCGATCGGCAAGGAGATGGAAGAGATCGTTGATCACCACCTGCCGATCAACACGGCGGTGAAGCAGATCGCAACCCATCAGCTCGAACAGGTGGTGCTGCTGGAGCGCGCGCTGCGGCTCGATGCCGCCGGCCGCCGCCAGAGCCAGCAGTTCCGCGATACCGCCACGGCGATGCAGGCCTTTGGCCCGAAGATCCTGCGCGAGATCCGCGACGCCGAGGCGATGGCGCGGGAGGCGATCAGGAATGCCGCCACGCCGGCGGAGCGAAGCGAGCTGGAACGCCTGCTGCGGGAGCTGGAGGCGGTGGAGAGCGCCTATGCCGACGCCTCGCGCCGGATCACCGAGATCTTCGCAGCCATCGAGCGCGGCGACAGCGCGGGCGTGGAGGGGATGCTGGCCAGCCTCACAGCGGCTGAGGATGAGCTTCATCGCAAGCTGGTCGCTATCTCCGAGTCCGCGGACCGCTCCATCAGCGATGGCATGGCGGCGGCCTACGCGCACGAGAAATTTGCCCTGCTGCTGATGAGCGTGCTGTCGATCGCCGCGGCCGTGCTCGGCTTCGGCATCGCCTTCTGGATGGTGCGGCGCCAGATCGTCAGCCCGCTGTCGCAGGTCACGGTCGCCCTCACCCGCCTTGCCGAGGGCGACACCAGTGCCGAGGTGACGGTGCGCAGCCGCGACGAGATCGGCCGCGTCGGCCTGGCATTCGCCACCTTCCGCGAGCGCACCATCGAGATGAAGCGCCTCGAAGCCGAGATGAAGGCACAGGAACTGCGCGCCCGGCAGGAGCAGCGGCAGGCGATGCACGACATGGCCGACCAGTTCGAGCGCGGGGTGGGGGCGATCGTCAACATGGTGTCCTCGGCCGCGACCGAGCTGGAGGCCGCCGCGCAGACGCTGAACGTCACGCTCGAGGAGACCAACGCCCAGTCCGCCACCGTTGCCGCCGCCGCCACCCAGGCCAGCACCAATGTCGAGACCGTGGCCGCCGCCTGCGAGGAGCTGGCAGCCTCGGTGCGCGAAATCGGCCAGCAGGTCACCCAGTCCTCAACGGTTGCCGGCCGGGCGGTCAGCAACGCCGAGCAGACGCAAGTGACGGCCGAAGGCCTGGTCGCCTCCACCCAGAAGATCGGCGAGGTGGTGGAGCTGATCCAGAACATCGCCGCCCAGACCAATCTCCTGGCGCTGAACGCCACCATCGAGGCGGCGCGCGCCGGCGATGCCGGCAAGGGCTTCGCGGTGGTGGCCTCGGAAGTGAAGAACCTGGCCAACCAGACGGCCCAGGCGACCGAAAGCATCACCGGGCAGATCGGCGAGGTGCAGTCCGTCACCGAGCGCACGGTGGCGGCGATCCGCGAGATCGCCCAGGTGATCGGCGAAAGCCGGAAGATCGCGGCCGCCATTGCCTCCGCGGTCGAGGAACAGGGGGCGGCCACGCAGGAGATCGCGCGCAACGTCCAGCAGGCTTCGGCCGGCACCGGGGAGGTTTCCGGCGCCATTGCCCAGGTCAGCCAGGCCGCGGCCGATGGCGGGGCGGCGGCCAGCCAGGTGCTGTCCAGCGCCCGGGAGCTGTCACGCTCCGCCGCCACCCTGCAAAGCCAGGTCGCCGACTTCCTGGCCCGGGTGCGGGCCGCCTGACCGGGGCCGGCGGCACCGCCCGCCGCTGCCGCCGGCCGCCCCGTCCATCTTCCCCGAATGCGAAGGATCACCGTGGTGACCGACAATATTCTTCCCTTCCCGGCGGTCAGGCGCGGGCCGGGGGCCGATCGAGCTGCCGCCGAGGCCAGCCTGGCGGCTGCTTACCAGGCTCTCGACCACCTGCGGGAGACGCAGCGCCTGGGCGCCCTGGCGGCCGAAGCGATCGATGGCGGGGACCTCGACCGGATGATTGCGATCCGCGACCAGATCATCGGGCACATGGCCGCCGGCCCGCGCTCCGACGCGCCACCTGTACGCGAGGTTGCGGCCAAGCCAGCATGCAAGGGCACTTAGCCCCCCTGTCACGGGGCAAGTAATTGCCATCGCTGATACGGATCTATTATCAAATCGCATTGGACACTCTGCGATCCGCGGGGCCTTCAACGGGTCATCGCCGGCCGCGCGATATTTTCGCCGGCAACGGCAGATCCAGCGCTGCACGCGATGCGTACAGGTAACTCATGGCTTCCGGACTCTGTTACCGAAGGGCACGACGACGGGCATATGCTGACGCTACTTCCACGCGCACAGGCGCAGACCATGCGGGCAATTCTCGAGGCACTCGACCGCTCGCAGGCGATCATCGAATTCGATCCCAAGGGCGTGATCCTTACGGCGAATGCGAACTTCCTGAGGGTCATGGGCTACTCGCTGGCGGAGATCCAGGGGCGCCACCACTCCATCTTCATCGACCCCGCCGAGCGTGACAGCGCCGCGTATCGCGAATTGTGGGATGCGCTGGCCGCCGGCCGTTTCCAGGCGGGCCAGTTCCGCCGCCTCGGCAAGGGCGGGCGGGAGGTGTGGATCGAGGCGTCCTACAACCCGATCCTTGACCGTCGCGGCAGGGTCACGAAGGTGGTGAAATTCGCCAGCGACGTGACGGCCGAAAAGCGCCAGTTCGCCGAGCTGCTGGCCCAGGCGAGCGCGATCGGCAAGTCGCAGGCCGTGATCGCCTTCGACCTCGACGGCACCATTCTCGATGCCAACCAGAACTTCCTCGACGCCATGGGCTACACACTGGAGGAGGTGAAGGGCCGGCATCATTCGATGTTCGTCGATCCCGTCCAGCGCAACGGCCAGGACTACCGTCAGTTCTGGGAGAAGCTGCGGCGCGGCGAATTCCACGCCGGCCAGTTCCGCCGCCTCGGCAAGGGCGGGCGGGAGGTGTGGATCGAGGCGTCCTACAACCCCATCCTGGATCTCGCCGGCCGGCCCTGGAAGGTGGTGAAATACGCCACCGACATCACCCGGCAGATGGCCCTGCTGGCCGATCTGCGCCGGATCATCGACCAGAACTTCGGCGAGATCGACGGGGCGGTGGCCAAGCTGGACCAGCAATCCGGCCGCGCCCTGGAAGCGACGGGCGAGACCTCGCGCAACGTCCAGTCGGTCGCCTCGGCCTCCGAGCAGCTCTCGGCCTCGATCAGGGAGATCGCCCGGCGGATGGCGCAGTCGCGCGCGGCGACCGAGGCCGCCCATGCCCACACCGACGCCGCCGACAAAGCCACGCTGCGGCTTGCCGACTCCACCAAGGCAATGACCGGCATCGTCCAGCTCATCCAGGAGATCGCAAGCCAGATCAACCTGCTGGCCCTGAACGCCACGATCGAATCCGCGCGCGCGGGCGAGGCCGGCAAGGGCTTCGCCGTAGTCGCCGGGGAGGTGAAGAACCTGGCCAACCAGGCCGCCGCCGCCACCCAGCGCATCGCCGAGGAGATCGAGGGCATCCAGGCCGTATCCGAGGATGTCGTCGGCGCCCTCGACACCATCAAGAGCGCGATCGGATCGGTGCGCGAGTTCGTCACCGCGACCGCTGGCGCGGTCGAGGAGCAGTCGGCGGTGACCGGGGAGATGGCCTCCAGCATGACCAGCGCCTCCCGCGCCGTCGCATCGATCGGCAACAGCATCGAGGACATCGCCGCCGCGATCCGCCAGACCACCGAAGCGGTGAACCGCACGCGCGACGCCGCCAAGGTGCTGGCCCGCTGACAGGCCCCACATCCACGGGAGGCGGCCTCACCCGTCGCGCTCCAGTCGCCTCATGGTGAGCTTGGTCGAACCATGAGGCGCACCACCGTCCGTGCGGCCGCCTCCCCCTTCGTCCCTCGACAGGCTCGGGATGAGGGGGCTCAGGGTGAGGCGGAATGGAAGGGTGGGGGCAGCTTCAACAAAGACCACCATCCCCCCAGTCGCCTCATGGTGAGCTTGGTCGAACCATGAGGCGCACCACCGTCTGTGCGGCCGCCTCCCCCTTCGTCCCTCGACACGCTCGGGATGAGGGGGCTCAGGG
>CAZEQG010000210.1:0-5880 GCA_964514295.1 uncultured Alphaproteobacteria bacterium | reverse complement strand
CGCGGCACCGCCGGTGCGGCCGCCTCCCCCTTCGACGGGCTCAGGGTGAGGCGGAATGGAGGGGCAGTAGCGGCTCCACCAAAATAACACCGCCCTCCCAGTCGCCTCATGGTGAGCTTAGTCGAACCATGAGGCGCGGCACCGCCGGTGCGGCCGCCTCCCCCTTCGACGGGCTCAGGGTGAGGCGGAGTGGGAGGGGCAGTAGCGGCTCCACCAAAATAGCACCGCCCTCCCATTCGCCTCATGGTGAGCTTGGTCAAACCATGAGGCGCGGCACCGCCCTTGCGGCGGCTTCCTGCGGCGGTGGCGCGGCGGATCCCGAGGGCGGCAGCAAGACGCCCGGCGGGGTGCCGCCGGGCGTGGCAAGTGGGGCGAGGGCTCGCCAAGTCAGAAGGGCATGATGATGTCGAGGAGCTGGTTGCCGTAGCGCGGCTGCTGGACATCCATGATCTGCCCGCGGCCGCCGTAGGAGATGCGGGCCTCGGCCAGGCGGTCGTAGGGGATGGTGTTGGTGGCGTCGATGTCTTCCGGGCGGATCACGCCGGCGACCACCAGCTCGCGCACCTCGAAGTTCACCTTCACCTCCTGGCGGCCGGTGATCACCATGTTGCCGTTGGGCAGGATCTGGGAGACCACCGCGGCGATGCGCAGGCGGATCTGGTCCTGGCGGGCGATCGAGCCGGTGCCGGTGTTCTCCGTCTCGCCGGTGATGTCGAGGAGCTGCGAGGGGTCGACGTCATTCGGCAGGATGTTGCGCAGCCGGTTCTGGAAGCCGAGCAGGCCGGGCACCGCCACGTTTTCCGTCGTCTCGCGGGTGCGGCTGCTGGAGTTCGACACGCTGGCCCGATCGTCGATGTTGATGGTGACGGTGATCAGGTCGCCGACATTCTTGGCGCGCTGATCCTTGAAGAAGGCGCGCGCGCCCGACTGCCACAGCGAGTTCGGCTTGCGCTCGGCGGTGACCGGTGCTGGCATCGGCATCGAGATCGGCACATAGCCGGCCACCTGGGTGGGGTTCTCGATGCGCGACAGGGTGGGCTGCTTGCCCACGTTGGACAGCCTGTCGATGGTGTTGCAGGCGGGCAGCGCCAGCATCAGGGCGAGGGCGGCGAGGGGGCGGGCGGCGCGCATCGGGGCGTCCTTTCGGGGTGCGGAGCGGCGGTCAGTTCATCGCCAGGGTCGGACGGGGGCCGACGGCGACGAGGTTGGGGGCGATCACCAGGGCGTCCAGCACCCGGTTGCTCTTGGTGTTCAGGACCTTCACCATGGCGCCCTCGGCACCGTCCGACTGGGCGCGGCCCTGGGCGGTGATGGTCATGGCGCCATGCTTGAACAGGATGGTGACCGGCGTGTTGCGCTGGACCATCAGGTTTTCCTTCAGGTCCGTGTCGCGGATCAGCAGGTCGGTGGTGAGCGGCCGGCGGGCCACCCGGCCGACGATCTGCTCGGGGCTGGTCAGCACCTGGCCCACCACCTGGCCCTGGCGCATGCGCTTCCACACCAGGTCCTCCTTGCGCACGGTGTCGCCGGCGCCGACCATCCGCTTCAGCATCGGCACCTGGATCATGTAGTGCACGGCGCCGGCCACCCGGGCGCTGTCACCCCGCCCGTTCGGGCCGGTCACGGTGATCCGCGCCTCGAAGCGGCGGGCGACCGGGTCGTAGAACAGGTCGTCGACCTCCAGCCGAGGGGTGTCGCCGCTGGCCGCGAACAGCCGGATGCGGCGGTTGAACAGCTCGATGTCGACATCCCTGGGCAGGCCGAGCCCGCTGAGCGCCCGGCGCAGGCTTTCCGTCACCGCGCCGATCTGGATCGATTCGCTGTCGCGCTCCACCACCACCTTGTCGAGGAAGTTGGCGGGCTGCCAGTCGAGCCCGTGCAGCTTCGCCAGGCGGCTCAGCGTGCCGGCGGTGTAGGTGCGGCTCTGGCCGGGCGCGGGGGCCTGGTCGACCGAGGCGTCGCTGGCGCTGTCCAGCCCCTCGAACAGGTCCGACAGGCGCACCACCGGCCCGTCGACGACGCTGCGCTGCTTCAGGCCGAGGGCGAGGTCTCCGGCCAGGGCGCCGCTCGACAGCACGCTCGAGGCCAGGAGAAGGGCGATCAGGCGCTTCATGGTTCAGTCTCCCCGCGTATGGCCGTCAGCGAAGCTGGTTGACCGTGTTCATCATCTGGTCGGACGTCTCGATCACCTTGGAGTTCAGCTCGTAGTTGCGCTGGGCGGTGATCAGGCTGGTGATCTCGGACACCGGGTTCACGTTCGAGGTTTCGAGATAGCCCTGGAGCAGCGAGCCGAAGCCGGCCGCACCGGGGTTGCCCTGGACCGCCGTGCCGGAGGCGGTGGTCTCGATCATCAGGTTGTTGCCAATCGACTGCAGGCCGGCGATGTTCGGGAACACAGCGAGGTTGAGCTGGCCGACGTTCTGTTCCTGCACCTGGCCGTCGAGCTTCGCCAGCACCTGGCCGGAGGCGTTGATGGTGACGTTCACCGTGTTCTGCGGGATGGTCAGCCCGGGCAGCACCGTGTAGCCGTCGGCGGTGACGATCTGGCCGGTCGGCGAGAGCTGGAAGGCGCCGGAGCGGGTGTAGGCCGTATCCCCGTTGGGCAGCTGGATGCGGAAGAAGCCCTCGCCCTGGATCGACACGTCGAGCTGGTTGTCGGTGAGCTGGAGGTTGCCCTGCTCGTTGATCCGGTAGGTCGCCGCCGTCTTCACGCCGACGCCGATCTGGATGCCCGAGGGCACGATGGTGCCCTGGTCAGAGGAGTTGGAGCCGACGCGGCGCTGGCTCTGGTAGATCAGGTCCTGGAACTCCGGCCGCAGGCGCTTGAAGCCCGTGGTGTTCATGTTGGCGATGTTGTTGGAGATCACTTCCACGTTGGTCTGCTGGGCCAGCATGCCGGTGGCGGCGATGTTCAGCGAGCGCATCTGTCAAACTCCTCTTCGTCGCGTCCCGGTCACGCCGTGCCCGGCGCGCGGCCAAGGCGGCGCACAGCTTCGCGCTGGCGTTCCTGCTCCTGGTCGATCATCCGCTGGGTCGATTCATAGGCGCGCTGGATCTCGATCATTCTTGTCAACTCCACCACGGGGACCACGTTGGAACCCTCAAGCATGCCGCGTGCCAACCTGAAGTTCGCCGCCGGCGTCGGGTCGTTTTCCGACGAGAAGGTGTTGGCGCCGGCCTTGCGCAGGCCGAACTCGTTCTCGAACTGGACGATGCGCAGGCTGGCGATCTCGTCGCCGGTGCCGCTGCGGATCACCCCGCGCTCGTCGACGTTGACGCCGGGATCGTCGGCCGGCACGCGGATTTCGTTGTTGTTGATGTCGAGCACCGGCATGCCGCTGCGGGTGACGAGACGGTTCTCCACGTCGAGCGAGAAGGCGCCGTCACGGGTGTAGCGCAGGCCGCCCGGGGTCTGGATCACGAAGAAGCCCTGCCCGTCGAGCGCCAGGTCGAAGGCGTTGCCGGTCGCTTCCATCGGGCCGGCCTGGAGATTGTGGGCCACGGCCAGGTCCTGGGTGAAGGCGACGCGGTTCTCGTTCGGCTTCAGCTTCTCCAGATATTCGGAGAACAGCAGCTGTTCGGCGCGGTAGCCCTTGGTCGACACGTTCGCCACGTTGTTGGCGACGATGTCGAGGTTGCGGCGCAGGGCGGTCTGGCGCGACAGGGCGATGAGTGCTGGGTTTTCCATCGGGGCATCTCGGCTGTTGCCCCCGGCGCCGTGCCGGGACGGGCAGGCCGATGCAGCAAGCGTGCCAGTCCGCCGCCACTGCCCCGCAGGGGCCCGCCGCACGGGCCGGCCCTGGCCTGTGGCGGGGCGGCTTCGGCCACCCGGCAGGGCTTGCCCGGCAAATCCTGCCTGCTGACGCGGGCGTCGTTCGTTTCTATATTTTCTGGTAGACTGTGTGGTCACACGCAAGAGGTGGATGGCGGCACGCCCATCCCTGGGGAATCGTCGATGGCATCCGACGCGGCGGAAGGCGAAGAAGGCCTGGAAGGCGAAGCCCAGCCGAAGAAGGGCAAGAAGAAGCTCATCCTGATCATCGCCCTGCCGATCCTGCTGCTGATCGGGGTTGGCGCCGGCGTTTTCTTCTCCGGCATCCTGTCGCCGCCGCCGCCGCCAGCCACCGATGACACCGGCGAGCAGGGCAAGCCGGCACCGCCGCCCCCCTCCCAGCAGGTGATCTTCAAGGACCTGCCGGACCTGGTGGTCAACCTGACCAATTCCCAGCGCAAGAGCACGTTCCTGAAGATCTCGGTGTCGCTGGAGCTGGAATCCCAGCGCGACGAGGAGCGGATCAACCAGCTCCTGCCGCAGATCATCGACAACTTCCAGGTCTACCTGCGCGAACTGCGCTTCGAGGACCTGCAGGGATCGGCCGGTGTCTACCGGCTGCGCGAGGAACTGCTGCGGCGGGTGAATTTCGCCGTGCGCCCCACCCGGGTGCGCGACGTGCTGTTCAAGGAAATACTGGTGCAGTAGCGATGGCAGACGACCAAGACGAGCTTGCCCGCCAGTGGGCCGAGGCGGAAGCCGGCGGTGGCGACGGCGAGACCAACGAGGACGGCACCACGCGCGTTCTCAACCAGGCCGAGATCGACAGCCTGCTCGGCTTCGACGAGAGCGGCGACCGCGACGGCGACCAGTCGGGCATCCAGGCGATCGTCAATTCCGCCCTGGTGTCCTACGAACGCCTGCCGATGCTGGAGGTGGTGTTCGACCGCCTCGTGCGCATGATGTCCACCTCCCTGCGCAACTTCACCTCCGACAACGTCGAGGTCTCCCTCGACAACATCAACTCCATCCGCTTTGGCGACTATCTGAACTCGATTCCGCTGCCCGCCATGCTCGGCGTGTTCAAGGCTGAGGAGTGGGACAACTATGGCCTGCTGGTGGTGGATTCGGCGCTGATCTATTCGATCGTCGACGTGCTGCTGGGCGGCCGGCGCGGCACCGCGGCGATGCGCATCGAGGGGCGGCCCTACACCACGATCGAGCGCAACCTGGTCGAGCGCATGGTGAACGTGGTGCTCTCGGACCTGTCGGCCGCCTTCGATCCGCTAAGCCCCGTCACCTTCCGGTTCGACCGGCTGGAGACCAACCCGCGCTTTGCCACCATCGCGCGGCCGGCCAATGCCGCGATCGTGGCGCGCCTGCGCATCGACATGGAAGACCGCGGCGGCCGGCTGGAGCTGCTGCTGCCCTATGCCACGCTGGAGCCGGTGCGCGAGCTGCTGCTGCAGATGTTCATGGGCGAGAAGTTCGGCCGCGATTCGATCTGGGAAAGCCATCTGGCCAGCGAGCTGTGGAACACCGATGTCGAGCTGGAGGCGGTGCTGGACGAGATCGTGATGTCGCTGAACGATGTGCTGAACTGGAAGGTGGGCAGCCGGATGCTGCTGAACGCCACCCCGCGCAGCCCGATCGACCTGCGCTGCGGCCAGGTGCCGCTGTTCGGCGGACGCATGGGCCGCAAGGGCAACAGCATCGCCGTGCGTGTCGACATGCGGCACCGCAAGATGTGACGGGGCGGAGGCGGGGATGCCCTATGGCCTGATCCTGGAGGTGCTGGTCGCCGTGCTGCTGGCGGCTGTCATCGTCTATGCCATGCTGCTGAACCGCCAGATCGGCCGGCTGCGCGCCGACCGGGGCGAGATGGAGAAGTTGCTGCTGCGTTTCGCCGAATCGACGGCGCGGGCGGAAGAATCGGTGCGGGTGCTGAAAGGGGCGGCGGCGGAAGCCGAAAAGCAGCTGCGCGCGCCGGTCGAGCGGGCGCAGGGGCTGCGTGACGAGCTGATCTTCCTGATCGACCGGGCCGATGGCGCCGGCGCGCGGCTGGAGGGGGCGATCGGGGCGACCCGTGGCGGCGAGGCGCCGCCACG
>CAZEQG010000209.1:0-5899 GCA_964514295.1 uncultured Alphaproteobacteria bacterium | reverse complement strand
CAGCTCGGCCAGATCCTGGCGCCGCCCGCTCTCGGCCTGGCGCCACAGCGCCAGCGGCACCAGCGCCGGGGCGTGGCTGCCGCCGCCCACCACCAGCACCGCGTCGAGCGGCACCGCATCGACCGGTTCCAGCAGCACCGGCAGGCCGGCGAGAAGGGCGCCGAGGCCCGCCCTCAGGATCAGCTTGCGCATGCGCGCAAACATAGGACAGCGGCCGGCCGCGTGCTAGGCTCCGGCAAAATTTCCTCGGGAGGAAACCTCATGCATCCCCTCTTGCGTGTCCTTGGTGCTGCGGTGGTGGCGGCGGGCGTGGCCGGCGCGGCGCTGTCCGGGGCCGCCCTGGCCCAGTCCAAGACGACGCTGCGCATCTCCACCCCGGCGGTGCCCGACGACTGGCACACCAAGATGCTCTACGTGTTCAAGGAGGAGCTGGACCGCACCGCCCCCGGCCGCTTCGACGTGCAGGTGCATCATTCCGGCACCCTGTTCAAGCAGGGCACGGAGCCCGCCGCGATGGCGCGCGGCAACCTGGAAATGGCGATGATCTCGATGCAGGACATCGCCAAGCAGGTGCCCGAATACTCGCTGTTCACCGCCGGCTACCTGATCCGCGACCCCGACCACCTGATGAAGGTCTATGGTGGCGCGATCGGGGCGGAGATCGCGGCCAAGGTGGAGAAGGAGATGGACATCCACATCCTCCAGGCCGCCTATCTCGGCACCCGCCAGGTGAACCTGCGCGAGGTGAAGGAGGTGAAGGTGCCGGCCGACCTCAAGGGCGTGAAGCTGCGCATGCCGGGCTCCAAGGAATGGCTGTTCCTGGGCCAGGCCCTGGGCGCCAACCCCACCCCGCTCGCCTTCAACGAAATCTACCTGGCGCTGAAGACCGGCACCATCGACGGCCAGGACAATCCGCTGCCGACGGTGCGCTCGGCCAAGTTCTACGAGGTGACGAAGCAGATCGTGCTGACCGGCCACCTGGTCGACGCCATCTTCCTGTCGATTGCCGCCAAGACCTGGAACGGCCTGCCGGCGGCTGACAAGGCGCTGGTCCAGGCGGCGGCCCTGAAGGGCGCGCAGTTCAACAACGAGAACCGCATCAGGGACGAGCAGGGGCTGCTCGACTTTTTCAAGGCCCAGGGCCTGACGGTGACGACACCCGATGTCGCGGCCTTCCGCGATACGGTGCAGAAGGCCTATCTCGCCTCCGAGTTCTCCAAGAGCTGGCCGGCCGGGATGCTCGACCGCGTGAACGCGGTGAAGTAGCGGCATGGCGCTGGCGCGCCGGGTCGCGGAAGCCGTCGGCGTCGCGCTGTTCGCCGGGCTGTTCGGCGCCTTCCTGCTGCAGGTCTTCATGCGCTACGTGATGAACCGGCCCCTGGGGTGGACGGATGAGCTGTCGCTGCTGCTCTATCCCTGGGCCGTGTTCTGGACCTGCGCCTTCATCCTGAAGGACGGCGAGCATGTCCGCTTCGACGTGCTGACGGCGGCGGCGGGCCCGCGCGCGCGGCGCCTGTTCGCCGCGATCGGCGGGCTTGCCACGCTTGGCCTGTTCGCTGCGGCCCTGCCTGACACGCTCGACTGGGTCCGCTTCATGGCGCGCGAGCGCACCCCGGTGCTGGACTGGCGCTATCACTACGTTTTCGCGGTCTTCCCCCTGTTCATGGCGGCGGTGGCGGGGCGGGCGGCCTGGGCGCTGTGGCGGCTGGCGCGCGGGGCGGAGCCGCCGGCGTGAGCGCGGCCTTCCTGGTGCTGGTCGCCGTGTTCTTCGGCACCGCGGCGATCGGCGTGCCGGTCGGGCTTGCCATGCTGCTCGGGGGCCTTGCCTATCTGTTCGCCGGCGGCCAGGACCCGGCGCTGGCGGCCGAGCAGATCCTGAACGGCATGCTGAACTCCTATGTGCTGCTGGCGGTGCCGATGTTCATCCTGGCCGCCAACGTGATGAATGCCGGCACCATCAGCGACCGCATCTTCCATTTCTGCCACCTGATCGTCGGGCGCATGCGCGGCGGGCTGGCGCAGATCGACATCCTGGTCTCGGTCATCTTCGCCTCGATGAGCGGCAGCGCCATCGCCGATGCCGCCGGGCCCGGCATGATGACCATCCGGGCGATGACGCGGGCCGGCTATCCGCGCGGGTTTGCGGCCGCGGTGGTCTGCGCGTCCGCGACCATCGGGCCGATCATCCCGCCCTCGATCCCGATGGTGCTCTACGCGCTGGTATCCTCCGCCTCGGTCGGCGCCCTGTTCCTGGGCGGCGTGGTGCCGGGGCTGATCATGGCCCTGTCGCTGGCCGGGGTGACCTATGCGATTGCGGTGCGCCGCGGCTTCCCGCTGAGCGAGCCGGTGCCGCCCGGGCAGTGGCCGGCGATCCTGGGCCGGGCGGTGCTGCCGCTCAGCCTGCCGGCGGTGCTGCTGGGGGGCATCTATTCCGGCGCCTTCACGCCGACCGAGGCGGCGGCGGTCGGTGCGGCCTATGCCATGCTGCTGTCGGCCTTCGTCTACCGCAGCCTGGGTCTGCGCGGCCTGTTCGGGGTGATGCTGGACTCGCTGCGCTCCAGCGCCTCGGTCACGCTGATCATCGCCGGCGCCTTCATCGTGAACTATGCCGTGGCGGCCGAGCAGATCCCGGCGGCCATCGCCGCCCTGCTGGCCGGCAGCAGTCTGTCGCCGACCGTATTCCTGCTCCTGGTCAATCTCGCTTTCCTGGTGCTCGGCTGCTTCCTCGACGCCACCACGCTGCTGCTGGTTGTGGTGCCGATCCTGCTGCCGGCGATCCAGGCCATGGGCATCGACCTGGTGCATTTCGGCGTGGTGATCATCGTCAACATCATGATCGGGCTGATCACGCCGCCCTATGGCGTGCTGCTGTTCGTGCTGTCGGGGCTGACGCGGATCCCGACTGGCGAGATCATCGCCCAGGGCTGGCCCTATGTCGGCGCGCTGATCGGCGCGCTGCTGCTGATGACGCTGCTGCCGGAAACCGTGCTGTGGCTGCCGCGCCAGTTCGGCTATGGCGGCTGAGAGGGGCCATTCCCCGGCGCGGCGGAGTGGTTTATCAAGGCCGGCAATCCAAGGAACCGGGAGGAACCGATCCATGAAGCCGATCATCGCCGCGGCCCTCGGGCTTGCCCTTCTCGCCGCGCCGGCCGCGGCCCAGAAACTCACCATCGGGGTGCTGAAGCTGGCCTCCTCCGGCCCCGTCTTCATCGCCCAGGACAAGGGGTATTTCGCGGCCGAGGGGCTGCAGTCCGAGCTGAAGTTCTTCGACGCCGCCCAGCCGGTCTCGGTGGCCGTGGTCTCCGGCGACATCGATGTCGGCATCACCGGGCTGACGGCCGGCTTCTACAACCTCGCCGGCAAGGGCGCGATCAAGATCATCGCCGCCCAGAGCCGCGAGGAGAAGGGCTTCCCGCTGAACGCCTATCTGGTGACGCCGCAGGCCCACGCCCGCGGCATGGATGGGCTGACCAAGCTGGCCGGGGCCAAGGTGGCGATCACCCAGACCGGATCGACCTTCCACTACAGCCTGGGCATCCTGGCGCAGAAATATGGCTTCGACCTGAAGTCGCTGCAGCTCGTGCCGCTGCAGTCCATCCCCAACATGGTGAACGCCTTCAAGGGCGGCCAGGTCGACATGCTGGTGGCGCCTGCCACCGTGTCGCTGCCGCTGATCAACAGCGGCGAGGGCAAGCTGCTGGGCTGGGTCGGCGACGAGACGCCCTGGCAGCTCGGCGCCATCTTCACCGCCCCCCGCACCATCGCCGAGCGCCGGCCGCTGCTGGAGAAGTTCGTGCGCGCCTACCAGCGGGCGGCGGGCGAGTTCCATGACGCCTTCCTGACCAAGGACAGCACCGGCAAGACCGTGCACAAGCCCGAGGGCGATGCCCTGATCGCCACCATCGCCAAGTTCATCCCCCAGCAGCCGGCCCAGATCCGTGCCGGGCTGCCCTTCGTCGACCCGCAGGCGCGCCTGCTGGTCAAGGACCTCTACAACCAGGTCGCCTGGTATCAGTCGCAGGGGTTGGTGGACAAGGCGGTCGACGCCAAGGACATCGTCGACCTGAGCTTCGTGAGCGGCCATTTCGAGTAGGCGGCGGGGCCGCCCGCCATGCGCCTGACGGTCGCCATAGCCCGCCATGCCTATGGCGACCTGACGGTGCTGGAGGACATCCGCCTCACCGTGGAGCCGGGCGAGATCCTGGCGGTGATCGGGCCGTCGGGCTGCGGCAAGTCCACCCTGCTCGGCATCCTCGGCGGGCTCCTGGCGCCGAGCGAGGGGAGGGTGCTGGTGGAGGGGGCGCCGCCACCCGGCTGCCTCAACCCCTTCACCTACATATTCCAGGACTTCGCCCTGCTGCCCTGGCGCGATGTCCGCGGCAATGTCAGCCTGGCGCTGGAGCATCATGGGCTGGACGCGGCCGGGCGCCGGGCGCGGGTGGACGAGGCGCTGCGCCTGACCGGGCTCGCCGATTTCGCCGGCGCCCTGCCGCGCCAGCTTTCCGGCGGCATGCGCCAGCGCGTGGGCATCGCCCGGGCACTGGTGGTGAACCCCGCCGTGCTGCTGCTCGACGAGCCGCTGTCGGCGCTCGACGCGCAGACCCGCGACCTGCTGCTCGACGAGTTCCTGGCCCTCTTCGCCCGCCGCCGGATGACCGCGGTTTGGGTGACGCACACCCTGGCCGAGGCGCTGCGCATCGCCGACCGGGTGGTGGTGCTGTCGCGCCGGCCGGGCCGCATCAAGCAGGTGCTGCCGGTCGACGTGCCGCGCACCGCCCGCGACCCGGCCGGCCTCGCCGCCCTCCACGACCATCTATGGTCGCTGATCCGCGACGAGGCGGCCGTCGCCGACCGCGAGGTGCAGCAGGGTTGAGGCTACCGTCCCCGAGGTCGCGACCCCCCGAGGTTGCGGCACCCCTGGTGCCTACACCAGTGCGATCGGGCGGCCGGGGGAGCCGGTGGCGCCCTTGATGCGCAGCGGCAGCATCACATAGGCGAACTGCCAGGCGCGGTCGGCGGCCAGCGGCGCCAGGTCCAGGTTCTCGTGGATGAAGATGCCGTTCCGGGTGATCAGGTTCTGGTGCACGGGGAAGGCCAGGTTCTGATCCGGGTTAGGCACCACCTCCACCCCCCAGCTGTCGGCCCCGACGACGCAGACCTGGCGCTGGATGCACCAGTCTCCGGCGGCCACGCCGATGCCGGGCTCGCCCTTGCCGTACTGGGCGTTGTCCTGGTTCCATAGGGCGCCCCAGCCGGTCAGGAAGAACACCGCGTCGCCCGGGCGCACGGCGTCGGCGGTCAGGCCCTGGCGCTGCAGGGCGGCCTCGATGTCGGCGACCGTGACCTCCTCGCCAAGGTTGAGGGCGCGCCCGCGCACGGCCGTGATGTCCAGCAGCACGCCGCGGGTGATGATCGGCTTCACGTGCTCGATGCCGAGCTTGGCAAGCCCGTTCGGCTGCCCGATCTCGGCCGCGGAGATGCCGTTGTAGAAGCGCATCTCGGTCTTGTCCTGGCCGCGCACCGCCACCCCGATATGGCCGAGCCCGTCGAACTGGGTGCCGACCTGGCCGATCTCGGTCGCCAGGAACTCGTCGAACCAGATCACGCCGTTGCGCCCGAAGGGGCCGCCGGTCGGGCTGCCGGGGATGCGCAAGGTGAAGGCGCGGTCGCCGAATTTCGGCATCGCCGACTCGTAGACCCGGCCAAGCTCGTAGGTCTTGCCGGTCTTCACCAGCGACAGCGCGTCGAGGATCTTGGCGGGGTTGATCCAGTTGCTGGCGCCGGCCTGGTCGTCGGCCCCCCAGCGCGACGGCCACCAGGGCTGCGTTGCCGGGGCCGCCTGGGCAAGCTGCGCCCGGCTGCCGCTCATCGCCTGCGCCAGCAGCTGCGTGCAGTGGGC
>CAZEQG010000208.1:5718-5928 GCA_964514295.1 uncultured Alphaproteobacteria bacterium | reverse complement strand
CAGGCTGGTCTGCACCGGGGCCTGACCGGGCAGGGGCGGCCGGCGCCGGCTGCCGGCCACGGCGCGCGGCACCGCCTCCAGAAGTGCGATCGTATAGGGGTGCAATGGCCGGTCGAACACCGTGCGCGTGTCGCCCTGCTCGACCACCCGGCCGAGATACATCACCGCCACCTCGGCGCACAGCGTCGCCACCACCGCTAGGTCGTGGCT
>CAZEQG010000208.1:0-5668 GCA_964514295.1 uncultured Alphaproteobacteria bacterium | reverse complement strand
ACGCCTCAACGACGCCACACGCGCCAAGCTCATCCGCCACGATCAGGTCGGGCCGGGTCACCAGCGCCCGGGCCACCGCGATGCGCTGCCGCTGGCCGCCGCTGAACTCATGCGGATACTTGTCGAGATCGCCCGGCCGCAGGCCGACCTCGGCCAGGGTTTCGGCGGCGCGCTGGCGGCGTTCGGCCGGCGCCATGCCGCCCAGCGGCTCGGCCACCGACCAGCCCACGCTGCGCCGCGGGTCGAGCGAGCCATAGGGGTCCTGGAAGACCATCTGGACATGCCGGCGCAGGCGGCGCAGCGCCTCCCGCGGCAGGGTGTAGGGGTCCTGGCCCAGCAGCTTCACCGCCCCGCCGGTCGGCCGGTCGAGCCCGACCGCCACGCGCGCGAGGGTGGACTTGCCGCAGCCCGATTCGCCGACCACGCCGAGATTGCGCCCGCGCACCACCGTGAGGCTTACGCCGTTCAGCGCATAGACGTGCTCGGGCGGCTGGAACAGGCGCTGGCGCGGCAGGCGGTAGTGGCGCGTCAGCGCCGCGGTCTCAAGCACCGGGCTCATGGCGTCACCCTGAAGCAGCGGGCGTGGTGGCCCTGGCCGAGATCGACCACCGGCGGGACCTCGGCGCAGTCGGCGACTGCCAGCGTGCAGCGGTCGGCAAAGCGGCAGCCGGGCGGCAGGTCGGCCAGCTCCGGCACCGTCCCGGCGATGGTGGGCAGATAGTCGCCCGGCCGCGCATCCAGCCGCGGCAGGGCCGCGAACAGCCCTTGCGAATAGGGATGGGCCAGGCGGTTGAACACCGCCTCCGTCGGGCCCTCCTCGACGATGGTGCCGCCATACATCACGGCCACGCGGGACACCGATTCGGCGATGACGCCAAGGTTGTGGCTGACCAGGATCAGCGCCATGCCGGATTCCTCGACCAGCCCGGCGATGAGGTCGAGGATCTGGCCCTGGATGGTCACGTCGAGCGCGGTCGTGGGCTCGTCGGCGATCAGCAGGTCCGGTCCGCAGGCAAGCGCCACGGCGATCATCACGCGCTGGCGCTGGCCGCCGGATATCTGGTGGGGGTAGGCGTCGAGCCGGCGGGCGGGGTCGGGCAGGCCCACCTTCTCCAGCAGGCGCAGCGCCTCCGCACGGGCCTCCCGGGGCGCCATGCCGCGATGCCAGACCAGGGGTTCGGCGACCTGCCGGCCGATCGGCAGCAGCGGGTTCAGGCTGGTCATCGGCTCCTGGAACACCATCGCGATGCGGTTGCCGCGCAGGGCGGCCAGGCTGGCCTCCGGCGCGCCGGCCAGCTCCTGCCCGCGGAAGCGGATCGAGCCGGAGACCGCCGCCCCCTCCGGCAGCAGGCCCATGAGGGCAAGCGCCGTCATCGACTTGCCGCAGCCCGATTCGCCGACCAGCCCCAGCGTTTCCCCCGCCTCCAGGCGGAAGCTGAGATCGCGCAGCGCCACCGCCGGGCCGCGGGCGGTGCGCAGGATCACGCTCAGCCCCTCCACCTCCAGCAGCGCGGTCATCGGGCGCGGGCCAGCTTGGGGTCCGTAAGGTCGCGCAGGCCGTCGCCCAGCAGGTTCAGCCCCAGCACCGACAGCGCGATCGCAAGCCCCGGGAAGATGGCGAGCTGTGGCGCCAGGAACATCAGCGTCTGCGCCTCGTTCAGCATCCGCCCCCAGGATGGCTGCGGCGGCTGCGTGCCGAGGCCGAGATAGGACAGCGCCGCCTCGGCCAGGATCGCGATGGCAAACTGGATGGTGCCCTGCACGATGATGATGGCGGCGATATTGGGCAGCACGTGCTGCACCGTGATCGACAGCCGCCCCTTGCCGGCGACGCGGGCGGCAAGCACGTATTCGCGCACCCAGATGGCATTTGCGGCCGCCCGGGTCAGCCGGGCGAAGACCGGCACATTGACGATGCCGATGGCGACGATGGAGATGAACAGGCTGGGCCCGAAGACGGCGGCCAGCATGATCGCCAGCAGCACGGTGGGGAAGGCGAAGCCGAAGTCGCAGACGCGCATCGCCAGCTCCTCGAACCAGCCGCCGAGCGCGCTGGCGGCAAGCCCCAGCGCCACCCCGAAGGTCATCCCGATGGACACCGAGATGACGCCGACCAGGATCGAGTTGCGGGCACCGGCCATCAGCATCGACAGCACGTCGCGGCCGAACTGGTCGGTGCCGAGCAGATGGGTGGCGGAGGATGGCAGGAAGCGGCGGGCGATCTGGATGCCGGCTGGGTCGTGCGGCGTCCAGGCGAGCGAGACAACGGCCGTCAGCACCAGCAGCAGGGTGAGGACCGCGCCCAGCAGGAAGGATTTGTGGGCAAGGGCGCGGGTCATGCGTCGCGCGCCGACAGCCGGGGGTCGATCACGGCATAGAGCAGGTCGACCAGGAAATTGATCACCACCACCTTCACCGCCAGGATCAGGACGACCGATTTCACCACGATCAGGTCGCGGTTGCTGATGGCCTGGAACACCAGCCTGCCGAGCCCGGGCAGGGAGAACACGTTCTCGATCACGATGGTGCCAGCGAGCAGGCCGGAGAATTGCAGGCCCATGATGGTAACGACCGGGATCAGGGCGTTGCGCAGGGCATGGCGCCACAGCACCGCGCGGCGGGACAGCCCCTTCGCCCGGGCGGTGCGGATGAAGTCCTCGCGCAGCACCTCCAGCACCGCCGAGCGGGTGACCCGGGCCAGGATCGCGGCCAGCACCAGGGCCAGCGACAGCGCCGGCAGGATGAGGGCGGCCAGCGCGCTGCCGATGCCGGCCCGCCAGCCCGGGAAGCCGCCCGGCGACACCCAGCCCAGATGCACGGCAAACAGCAGCACCAGCAGGATCGCCACCCAGAAGCTGGGCAGCGCGATGCCAACCTGGCTGATCGCCATGATGCCGACATCGCCGGCGCGGTTGTGGTTGGCCGCGGCATAGATGCCCATCACCAGCGCCGCGGCGACGCTGAGCGCCATCGCCAGCAGGGCCAGGGGCAGGGTCACCGCCAGCCGGTCGACCACCAGCTCCCAGACCGGCACGTCATAGGCGTAGGAGATGCCGAGATCGCCCGTTGCCGCGCGGCCGATCCAGGTGACGTAGCGCAGCAGCAGCGGGGCCTCCAGCCCCAGCTTCTGGCGCAGCGCGGCGATCGCATCCTCCGTCGCGTCGATTCCCAGGATGATCGCGGCAGGATCACCGGGCAGCACCTCCATCACCAGGAAGATGATGATGGAGGTGCCCAGCAGCGTCAGGACGAAGGCGAGAAACCGCTTGGCGATGAAGACGGACAAGGAGGTAGCGTCAGTTCGTCCACTTCAGCGTCGTTACCGGGGCGTAGTTCACCGTGGCGTTCACCCGGTACCCGGTCAGCTCGGCCTTGTAGACGCCCATCTGGGGAAGCTGGAACAGGAAGCCGTTCACCGCGTCCTCGGCGATCTTCTCCTGCGCCTGCTTCAGCAGCGCGGTCAGCCGGCCCTGGTCCGTCTCCTTGCGGATGTTGGCATAGAGGGCGGCGAATTCCGGGCTCTCATAGCCCCAGTAGTAGGACTTGCCGCGGGCGTAGTTGGAGATGTCGTTGGGCGCCACATGGGCCACGATGGTGAGGTCGTAGTTGCCCTTGAACACCTCGCCGATCCAGAAGCCCCATTCCACATTCTCGATCTTCACCTTGATGCCGGCGGCGGCGAGCTGGCTCTGCAGGATCTCGGCGGTGCGCCGGGCATAGGGGAAGGGCGGCGGGCGCAGCACCGTCTCGAAGCCGTTGGCAAGCCCGGCCTCGGCCAGCAGCGCCTTGGCCTTGGCGATGTCCAGCGGATAGCGGCCGGTCAGGTCGACATAGGCCGGGTTGTGGGGCGCGAAATGGCTGCCGATGGGCTGGCCATAGCCGAACATGGCGCCGTCGATGATCGCCTTGCGGTCGATCAGGTGGCTGATGGCGCGGCGCACGCGGATGTCGTCGAAGGGCTTGCGGGCATGGTTCATCGCCAGGATGACCTCGCCCTCGGTGGTGCCGACGGCCACCTTGAAGCGGCGGTCACGCTCGAACTGCTTCAGGCTCTCGGGCGCCGGCACGTTCGGGAAGGCGTCGATGTCGCCCGACAGCAGGGCGGCGACGGCGGCCGAGGGATCGCTGATGAAGCGGAAGGTGACCTCGCGCATGGAGGTGCCGGCGGGGTCGCGGAAGCGGGGATTGCGCTCCAGCACCAGACGGTCGCCCTTCACCCAGCTCTTCAGCTTGTAGGGGCCGCTGCCGACCGGCGCGGTCTTGTTGCCGGCGGCGGTGTCGGGATGCACGATCGCGGCATCGCCCTGGGCGAGGTTGAACAGGAAAAGGCTGTCGGGCTGCTTCAGCGTGATCACCACGGTGCCGGCATCCGGCGCGGCGACGCTGGCGATCGGCGCGAAGATGGTCTTCGACGGGTTGGTGCTGTCGGGCGCCATGGCACGGTCGAAGCTGTACTTCACCGTGCCGGCATCGAGCGGCTTGCCGTCGCTGAAGCTCGCGCCCTTCACCAGGGTGAAGGTGTAGGTGAGGGCGTCGGGAGAGATGGTCCAGCCGCTCGCCAGCAAGGGCTGGACCGAGCCCGCCTGGTCGATGATGGTGAGCATCTCGAACACGTTGCCGGCCATCATCGTGTCGATGGAGGCGGTGGCGTCGGCCGTGGGGTCGAGGGTGGTGGGCTCCTGCTGCAGGCCGATGACCACGGTGTCCTTGGCGGCCAGTGCCGGGGCCGAGAGCCCCAGCGCCACCGCGAAGAGGGGGGCGAGAACGCGCATGCCGATGTCTCCCAACGGGTCTGGTCCGGTAGATCGCGCGGCGGACCGTAGCACCCCCGCGTGACAGATTCCTTGCATTTATACTACGAGCTTACGGGTCGGACAGGAAGCCGAGCAAGACGTATCGCTGCCCTTTCGTCACCGGCAGCGCCTCGTGCATCGCCGCGGCCGGGAACAGCAGTGCGGCCCCGGCGGGTGGGGAGTGCGGGCGGTCGAGATATTCGGGAAAGCGCAGGCCGCCGCCCTCGAAATCCTCGTTCAGGTTCAAGGTCAGCGCGAAACGCCGCTTGGCGGTGCCGGGCGAGTTGTTGTCGCGATGGGCGCGGAAATAATCCTGCCTTTCGGCGCTGTAGCAGCCCAGATAGAAGGATTCCGACACCAGCTTCTCGATGCCGTAGAGGCGGGTGATCTCGACCATCGCCGGCAGCATCACGGCGGCGAGCAGTTCGCGGTGCAGCGGCGTGCCGCGGTGGACGACCCGGTCCATCCGCTTCTTCAGGTCGTGGTAGACGATGGACAGCGCCCTGCCGCCCTCGCCGGCCGAGATCCGGCCCTCGCTCGGCGCCTCGGCCCAGAACGCGATCAGCCGCCGGCACCAGGCCGCGTCGATCAGCCCGGGCAGCAGCAGCACCGGGGCTGCCCGGCGGATTGGCGGCCCCGCCTCCTCGGGCGGCTGGGCCAGGCGGGCCGGTTGGGGGGCAGGTCGCGCAGCCGGGCGCGGCCGTTCTCGGGGTAGAAGCCGGTCTGCTCGATGGCGTCGAGCGCGAGCTGGCGCAGTGTTTTCGGCGCTTTGTCCTTGGTGAACACGCCCTCGCCCTCGTCCATGCGGATGAACCACTGCGCCGCGGCGCGGTAGATCACCGGCGTCTTGTGGCGCCAGCAGTGCGGGTAGCTGT
>CAZEQG010000207.1:0-5938 GCA_964514295.1 uncultured Alphaproteobacteria bacterium | reverse complement strand
GTGTAGCGCGCGGCCCCCTCGATTCCGGGGTTGCGGGCGCGCGCCAAGACATGACTAAATTCGCCGCTGGAACCGCCACCGGGGGCTGAGACACCTCTCGAAGAATCTCAAGGCGGCCGCGCCAACACAGGGAGTTGCATGCGATGAAAACTTCTCGTCGGTCCGTCATCAAGGGCGGGCTCGCCGCCGCAGCCGCTGCCGGCATCGGGGCGCCGGGCATCGTCAGGGCGCAGGGCGCGCCGTCGGCCGCCCGCACCATCAAGGCGGTGATGCATGGCGACCTGCGCGTGTTCGACCCGATCTGGACCACCGCGAACATCAGCGCCTATCACGGCGCGATGATCTACGACACGCTGTTCGGCATCGACGACCAGCAGGTGCCCCAGCCCCAGATGGTCGACAAGTGGGGCCTGTCGGACGACAAGAAGACCTACACCTTCCAGCTTCGCGACGGCCTGAAGTGGCATGACGGCACCGACGTCACCGCCGCCGACTGCGTTGCCTCGGTGCGCCGCTGGGCCGCGCGCGACGGCGCCGGCCAGCACATGTTCGAGCGCGTCGCCGATGTCTCGGCCAAGGACGACAAGACCTTCATCATCGCGCTGAAGGAACCCTACGGCCTGGTGCTGGATGCGCTTGCCAAGACCTCGACGCCGGTCTGCTACATGATGCGCAAGAAGGAGGCCGAGACCGACCCCAACCAGCAGATCAAGGAATATGTCGGCTCCGGCCCGTTCACCTTCAACCAGTCCGAGACCAAGCCGGGCAACCGCTACGTCTATGACCGCAACCCCGCCTACCGGCCGCGCAGCGAGGCCCCGCAGGGCATCGCCGGCGGGAAGGTGGTGAAGGTCGACCGGGTGATCTACGAGAACATCGCCGACGAGCAGACGGCGATCGCGGCCCTCCAGGCCGGCGAGATCGACTTCTACGAGATCCCGCCGATCGACCTGCTGCCGCAGCTCGAATCCGACCGCAACATCAAGCTGCAGGTGGTGAACCAGCTCGGCAATGTCGGGTTGATGCGGCTGAACTTCCTGCACCCGCCCTTCGACAATGCCAAGATGCGCCAGGGCATGCTCTACCTGGTGAACCAGGAAGACTACCTGAAGGCCACCTTCGGCAACCCCGCCTACTACAAGACCTGCGGCTCCTACTTCACCTGCGGCACGCCGATGGAGGCCGACAACAACATGGCGTGGTTCAAGGGACCGCGCGACATCGAGAAGGCCAAGGCGCTGTTCAAGGAAGGCGGCTATGACGGGCGGCCCATCACCATCCTGCAGGCCACCAACATCGCCTTCATGAACAACGCCGCCCAGATCACCGCCCAGGCGATGCGCCAGGCCGGGCTGAACGTGAAGCTCGAGGCCAGCGACTGGGGCGCCGTGGTGACCCGCCGCGCGGTGAAGACTCCCCCCGACCAGGGCGGCTGGAACATCTTCATCACCTGGGCGGGCGGCAATGCCGTCGGCAATCCGATCGCGCTCGCCGCCCATGCCGCCGTCGGCGACAAGGGCTGGTTCGGCTGGCCGTCGGATGCCCTGCACGAGAAGCTGCGCAACGACTGGGCGGCCGCCCCCACCCTCGACGCGCGCAAGGCGGTGGCCCGCCAGATCCAGGAGAATGCCTGGAACTTCGTGCCGCATGTCTATCTCGGCCAGTGGGTGGCGCCGGTGGCCTACCGGGCGAACCTGAAGGGCCTGGTGGCGGTGCCCGAGATCGTGCCCTTCTGGAACCTGGAAAAGGCGTGATCCCCGCCCAGGCATGACCGCCTGTCCGGCATGACCGCCTATATCGTGCGGCGGCTGATCTCGACCATCCCCGTCATGGGGGTGGTCGCGATCGTCGTCTTCCTGCTGCTGCACCTGTCGCCGGGGGATCCCGCGGCGATCATCGCCGGCGACAATGCCACGCCGGCGAGCATCGCCGCGATCCGTGCCCAGCTCGGCCTGGACGATCCGCTGATCGTCCAGTTCGGCCGCTGGGTGTGGGGCGTGCTGCAGGGAAATCTCGGCATCTCGATCTTCTCGAACCTGCCGGTCATGGAGCTGATCGGCCAGCGCATCGGGCCGACCATATCGCTTGCCATCACCACCATCACGCTGGCCGTGGTGCTGGCGATCACGGCCGGCGTGCTGGCCGCCTGGAAGGCCGGCAGCCTGCTCGACCGGCTGGTCATGGGCTTTGCCGTGCTGGGCTTTTCGGTGCCGGTCTTCGTCGTCGGCTACCTGATGATCTTCTTCTTCTCGATCCAGCTCCGCTGGCTGCCGGTGCAGGGCTACACCCCGATCACCGAGGGGCTGCTGCCCTGGCTGCGCCATCTGGTGCTGCCCACGGTGGCGCTGGGCCTGGCCTATGTGGCGCTGATCGCGCGCATCACCCGGGCCTCGATGCTGGAGGTGCTGGCCGAGGACTACATGCGCACCGCCAAGGCCAAGGGGGTGGCGACCGCGCCGATGCTGCTGCGCCATGCGCTGAAGAACGCCGCGGTGCCGATCGTCACCGTGATCGGCATCGGCATCGCGCTCCTGATCTCGGGCGTGGTGATCACCGAGACGGTGTTCAACATCCCGGGCGTCGGGCGGCTCACGGTCGATGCCATCTCGAAGCGCGACTACCCGATCATACAGGGCGTGATCATCGTGTTCTCCGGCCTCTATGTGCTGGTGAACCTGCTGATCGACATCACCTACACCTTCCTCGACCCGAGGATACGCTATTGAGCACGGCCGTCCTGCCGCTGCCGCGCGCCGCCGGCTGGTGGCGCTTTGCCCGGCGCAACCCCACCATCGTGCTGGGCGCATCGCTGCTGCTGGTCATGGTGGTGCTGGCGGCGCTGGCGCCGCTGATCGCGCCCGATCCGCTGCTGATGGCGCCGGCCAACCGCCTGCGCCCGCCCTCGGCCGAACATCTGTTCGGCACCGATCACCTGGGCCGCGATGTGTGGGCGCGCACGGTCTATGGCGCGCGCATCTCGCTCATGGTCGGGCTGCTGGTGGCGGTGGTGGCGATCGCCGTCGGCCTGGTGGTCGGGCTGGTCGCCGGCTACCACCGCCAGCTCGACGGGCCGATCATGCGGGTGATGGACGGGCTGATGGCGATCCCGGCGATCCTGCTGGCGATCGCGCTGGTGTCGCTGACCCGCGGCAGCGTGGAGATCGTGATCATCGCCATCATGCTGCCGGAGGTGCCGCGGGTGACGCGGCTGGTCCGCTCGGTGGTGTTGAGCGCGCGCGAGCAGGCCTATGTCGAGGCGGCGGTCAGCGGCGGCAGCCCGTCGACCAAGATCATGGTGCGCCACATCCTGCCCAACACCGTGGCCCCGCTGATCGTGCAGGCGACCTACATCTGCGCGTCCGCGATCCTGACCGAGGCCGGGCTGTCCTTCCTTGGCGCCGGCACGCCGCCCGAGATCCCGACCTGGGGCAACATGATCGCCAGCTCGCGCCTTTATCTCGGCCGGGCGCCCTGGACCATCTTCGTGCCCGGCATCAGCCTTGCCCTGGTGGTGCTGGCGGTGAACCTGCTGGGCGACGGGCTGCGCGACCGCCTCGACCCGCGTCTGGCGAGGCGGATGTGAGCGCGGCCCCGGTGCTGGAGGTCGAGGACCTCAAGACATGGTTCTTCACGCAGGATGGCGTCACCCGCGCGGTCGACGGCGTGTCCATTACGGTCGGCGCCGGGGAGACCGTGGGCATCGTCGGCGAATCGGGCTGCGGCAAGTCGGTGACCGCGCTGTCGATCCTGCGCCTGCTGCCGCCACGCATCGGGCGCACGGTCGGCGGGGCCGTGCGCTTCGAGGGCGCCGACCTGCTGGGCCTCGACGAAGCAGCGATGCGCGGCATCCGCGGCAACCGCATCGCCATGATCTTCCAGGAGCCGATGACGAGCCTGAACCCGGTGCTGACCATCGGCGACCAGATCGCCGAGGCGGTGATGATCCATCAGGGGGCGACGCGCGCCGCCGCGCTTGCCCGCGCGGCCGAGATGCTGAAGCTGGTGCGCATCCCCGATGCCGAGCGTCGGCTGAAGGACTATCCGCACCAGTTCTCCGGCGGCATGCGCCAGCGGGTGATGATCGCCATGGCGCTTGCCTGCAACCCCACCCTGCTGATCGCCGACGAGCCCACGACCGCGCTCGACGTCACCATCCAGGCCCAGATCCTGCGCCTGATGGTGGAGCTGAAGGGGCGCATCGGTGCCGCCATCATGCTGATCACCCACGACCTTGGCGTGGTGGCCGAGACCTGCCAGCGCGTCATCGTGATGTATGCCGGGCGGAAGGTGGAGGAGGCGCCGGTGGAGGAGCTGTTCGACCGGCCGCTCCATCCCTATACGCAAGGCCTGATGGCCTCGATCCCCAGGGTCGGCGGCCGCAAGCGGCGCCTGTCGGAGATCCCGGGCATCGTGCCCTCGCTGCGCGAGCCGATCGCGGGCTGCGCCTTCGCGCCGCGCTGCACCCAGGCGACGGCGCGCTGCCACGGCGAGGCGCCGAACCTGCGCGAACTCCTGCCGGGCCATCAGGTGTCCTGCTGGGAGGCCGCGGCGTGAGCACGGTGCTGGCCGTCACCGATCTGGTGAAGCACTTCCCCATCCTGCGCGGCGTGCTGCGCCGGCAGGTGGCCACGGTGAAGGCGGTCGACGGCGTGTCCTTCGCCATCGAGGCCGGGCGGACGCTGTGCCTGGTCGGCGAATCGGGCTGCGGCAAATCGACCGTCGGCAAGCTGATCCTGCGCCTGATGCCGGCGACCTCAGGCCGGATCGAGATCGACGGCACCGAGGTGACCGGGCTCAGCGAGGCCGCCATGCGCCCGCACCGGCGCAAGGTGCAGATGGTCTTCCAGGACCCCTATGCCTCCCTGAATCCGCGCCTGACCGTCGGGCGCATCGTCGCCGAGCCGATGGAGAATTTCGGCGACCTATCCGCCCGCGACCGGCAGGAGCGCACCGCCGCCCTGCTGGAGCGCGTCGGCCTGCGGGCCGAGGCGATGCACCGCTATCCCTTCGAATTCTCGGGCGGGCAGCGCCAGCGTCTGGGCATCGCCCGGGCGCTGGCGCTCAATCCCCGGCTGATCGTTGCCGACGAGCCGGTCTCCGCCCTCGACGTATCGGTGCAGGCGCAGGTGCTGAACCTGCTGATGGACCTGCAGGACGAGTTCGGCCTGGCCTATCTGTTCGTCAGCCACGATCTCGGCGTGGTCGAGCACATCGCCCACCGGGTGGCGGTGATGTATCTCGGCCAGATCGTCGAGATCGCCGAGCGCGATGCCATCTTCGCCAACCCCGTCCACCCCTATTCGCTGGCCCTGATCCAGGCCGCCCCGGTGCCCGACCCGCGCGCCCGGCGCGAGCGGCTGGTGATCGAGGGCGACGTGCCGAGCCCGATCAACCCGCCGCCCGGCTGCCGCTTCCACACCCGCTGCCCCTTCGCCATCGCCCGCTGCCGCGAAGAGGAACCGAAGCTCACCCCCCGCGCCGAGGGCCACCTCGTCGCCTGCCACGTGAGGTGAGTGAAAGGCTGCTGCGGCGGCTCGACGGCGCGCCGCGACACCGCCGGATTGCGGGCCTTCATCGACCGGCCGGCCAATCGCGCCCCCTTCGGCCTGCTGGTGACGCGAAGGGAGGTTGCCATCGACCTGCCATCGGATATCGTGGCGCTGCCCCTGCCCGCCATCCTGCTGCTGCGATGACATCATGACCGCGATTCTTGCCCGACTCGGCGTGCCGCGCCGGATCAATGCCGCCGGCACGCTGACGCGGCTGGGCGGCAGCCTGATGGCGCCCGAGGTGGTGGAGGCGATGCGCCAGGCCGCCGCCTGCTCGCTCGACATGGCCGAACTCCAGGCCGCGGCCGGCGCGGTGATCGCGCGGGCGACCGGGATGGAGGCCGGGATGGTCACCTCGGGTGCGGCCGCCGGCCTCACCCTCGCCGCCG
>CAZEQG010000206.1:0-5948 GCA_964514295.1 uncultured Alphaproteobacteria bacterium | reverse complement strand
CGACCCGCGCCTGCCCGGGTCGCCCCGCAATCATCCGCCACCCGGCGACCCGGGCCTGCCCGGTCCGGCCGAGGCCGGGCAGGACGGCCGGCTGGCACGGCAGGCCGAGCAGGTAGCGGCCGCTGCGCGAGACGGCATCGACGAGTTGGTCGATGAGATGCTGGCCGACTGGCGCCCGCTGATGGCACCGGTGCTCGGACCCGTCCAGCACGCGCTCGGCGAGGCCGGCAGCCTCGAAGAGTTCGCGGACCGGCTGCTGGCGGTCGCCGGCGAGATGGATGTGCAGGCGCTGGCGCGCCAGCTTGGGGACGCCGCCTTCCAGCTGCAGCTTATGGGCGCGCTTGGCGTGCCCATAAGCGAAGAGGAGAGAACGGCCCGGGCGGCGGTGGGCGACGGCGAACCCACCGGATGACGGCCGTCCGCGTGAACCGGCTGCCCGCGCTGGAGGCGGTGCGGTTCTTCGAGGCCAAGGGCTACGCCGAGGTCCTGCGCCGGTTCGACTGGCGCGACATGATGCATGGCGCGCACGCGGCCGCCTTCGTGGTCGCCAAGGCGCTGCGCGACGACGTGCTGAAGGACATCCGGGATGCCGTGGCGCTGGCGATCAGGGACGGACGGACGCTCCAGGAATTTGCCGCCGGCCTGGTGCCGCTCCTGCAGGCGAAGGGATGGTGGGGCCGGGCGCCGGTGACCGACCCTCTGACCGGCGGCTCGACGATCGCCCAGCTCGGCAGCATGCGCCGGCTGCGCATCATCTACGACACCAATCTGCGCATGGCGCATGCCGCCGGCCGATGGGAACGCATCGAGCGCCTGGCGGACCGGCGCCCCTATCTGCGCTACCTCGCCGTGCTCGACACCCGCACGCGGCCCGAACACCGGGCCTGGAACGGCATCACCCTGCCGGTCAGCCACTCCTGGTGGCGGACCCACTATCCACCCAACGGTTGGCGCTGCCGCTGCACGGTGGTGCAGCTCTCCGAGCGCGACATGAAGGCCCGGGGCTGGAGCGTCTCAGACCCGCCGCAGGTCGATGACAGGCCGTGGCGCAACGGCCGCACCGGCCAGGTGATCGCCGTGCCGCGGGGCATCGATCCGGGGTTCGGGTACAATGTCGGTCTCGCCCGCGACCGCGCGCTGAGCCCACCACCCCTGGCCCTGTCACTACTGCCGGCAGTGCCGCTGGCAGTCGCCGGTCCCTCAAGCAGGTTGCCGCCGCTCACCCCCCGGCCGGCACCCGCGAGTCGCCTTCTGCCGCCGGGACGGGACGCGGACTTCTACATCGACGCCTTCCTCGCCGAGTTCGGCGCGACGCAGCACCGGCCGGCGCTGTTCCGTGACGTGGTCGATGAATTGCTGTGGATCTCCCGCGCGCTGTTCGAGACGCCGGGCGGCCGGCTGAAAGTCACCAAGCGCGGCCGCGAGACCGGCCTGTTGCTTCTGGCCGACGCGATCCGCACGCCTGAAGAGGTCTGGGTCGCATGGACACGGCTGCGCGATGGCCGCCTGGTGCTGCGCCGCCGCTACGTCCGGCTGGTGTCGATCGAGGGACAGGCGATGCCTCAGCTGGCGGTCTTCGAGGTAGGGCGCGATGGCTGGACGGGTGTCACCGGGTTCGGTCCCGATGACCTCGACTACCTGGAGCGCCAGCGTACCGGCCACTTGGCGTATCGGATGCGCGGCTAGGGGCCTATCGGATGGGCGGCTAGGATCGATGGTGGCCCACGGACCCCGCGGCAGCGTTGACGAGCCCGGCTCACGAGTACCGCTGCTTGGCATAGCCGCCCGCACGGGGTGTAACGTGGCGCGATCGCGGACGCAAGTGGGGCGGCTCGGATCGCCCGGCTCGCGACGTGCCGGCCGGCGCCGCAGTGGTCGTAACGGCTGCGCAATGACCGCGCGAGAAGGCCATAGGCGGGCGTTGGCATCTGGGTCGAGCGAGAAAGCCCGCGATGCTCAGAGCCCGCCAGCGTGGCTCTGATGCAGCCCAATGCGGCCTCTGACGGCAGGGGGTGGACTACCACCTTAAGCCAGGGTGTCCGGAGCCCCATAATCGCGCTGATGGCGACGCTGAATTCGATCTCCTCCCCCCTGCCCGACGGGGCGGCGGCACCGGAATGGGTGCAGCTGCTCCCGTCGGGCGAATTTGCCGGCCATGACGGCCGCGGGCCGTGGCGCGTCACCGACATGGCCGCGCTCATCGCGCGCTCCATGGCCCGTGGGCCGCTGGTCATCGACGAGAATCACGCCACCGATCTGGCGGCGCCCGAAGGCCGGCCGGCGCCGGCGCGAGGCCATATCGTCGCGATGGAGGTGCGCGACGGTGGCCTGTGGGGGCGCGTCGAATGGTCGGGGGGCGGGCGCGCGCTGCTCGCCGACCGCGCCTACCGCCACCTGTCGCCGGTCTTCGTCCACGACGCCGCCGGCGTGATCGACCGCGTGCTGCGGGCCGCGCTGACCAACGTACCGAACCTGAGCCTGACGGCTCTCAATGCGGAAGGACACGAGATGGACGTGCTGATCGAAGTGCGCGGCGCCCTGGGCGTCGCCGCGACGGCCGACGCCGCCCAGGTGGCGGCCCAGGCGCGCCAGGTGGTCACCGACCGTGACGGGCTGCGCCGCGCGCTGAACGCGATCGCGGCGGGCCTGGGGCTCGCCGAGGGCAGCTCGGCCGAGGCAATCCTGGCCGCGCAGAAGCAGGGCCTGGTCGCCCAGAAGGAGGGCGCCGACAAGCTGAAGGCGGCCGAGGAAAAGCTGACCGCGCTGCAGGCCGAGGCGGCCAAGAGCGCCGCGCTGGCCGATGTCGATCTGGCGATCCGGGAGCGCAAGGCGACACCGGCCGAGCGCGACGATCTCCTGGTCGCGCATCAGCAGCTCGGCGGCGAGAAGTTCCGCCAGATGATGGCCAAGCGCCCGGCGCTCCCGCTCGGCCTGGCGGCGCCGGCCGATCAGACGGCATCGGGTGGCGACCCCAAGCAGATCGCGCTGCAGGCGCAGGCGCATGTCACCGAAATGTCCGCCAAGGGTGTCCACGTCAGCTACGCCGACGCGGTGCGTCACGTCATGAAGGGGGCCTGACCGATGCACAATCCTGGTCTTGTGAAGACCTTCCTCGCCGACGGCGCGATCGCCGCCCGGCGCATCGTGAAGGCCGGCAGTGCCGCCGGAGAGGTGGCGCAGGCGACCGCGGTGACCGAGGCGCTGATTGGCGTCTGCGTCCAGCCCGGCGGCGCCGCCGATGGCGGGCGCTGCGACATCTGCCTGAGCGGCGTCGCGGAAGTCGACTATGGCGGTAACGTCGCCGTCGGGGATTTCCTGACCAGCGATGCCGATGGCAAGGCGGTCGCGGTGACCCGGCATACCCACACCGAGAACACGGCCGGCTCCTACACCCAGAATGCGGCCACGGCCGCCGCCGCCGCGCGGCGTTCGATCGGCATGGCGATGGTCGCCGGCGTGTCCGGCGATGTCGGCTCCGTCCTGCTGATCCCAACCCACGTCTGATCAGGAGCCATCCATGGCCAACGCCCCCTTTCCGATCGATCCGGCCCTGACGGCGATCTCGATCGCCTATCGCAACCGCGAATACATCGCCGATCAGGTTTTGCCGCGCGTCCCGGTCGGCAAGCAGGAGTTCAAGTATCTGGAATTCCCGATCGAGGAGAGCTTCCAGCTGCCTGACACCAAGGTCGGCCGAAAGGGCCGACCGAACGTCATGGAGTATTCGGCGACCGAAGTGACCTCCGCCACGCTAGACTACGGGCTCGACGCGGAAATCCCCCAGTCCGACATCGCCAATGCGCCGGCGAACTACAACCCGGTCGACCGGAACGCCGAGGGCCTGACCGACAGCATCCTGCTCGACCGCGAGGTGCGCGCCGCCGGCCTGGTGTTTTCCGCGGCCACCTATCCCTCGGGCAACAAGATCACCCTGTCGGGCGGCGCGCAGTTCAGCGATTTCACGGACAGCGACCCTCTGGGCGTGTTGCTCGCCGGCATGGACGCCTGTCTGATGCGCCCGAATGTCGTCACCATGGGCGAGTCGGTGTGGACCAAGCTGCGCCAGCACCCGAAGATCGTGAAGGCGGTCTATGGCAATTCCGGCGATAGCGGCGCCGCCACGCGCGAGCAGGTGGCCGCCCTCCTGGAGGTGGAGGAAGTCCTCGTCGGCCGCTCGCTACTGAACACCGCCAAGAAGGGGCAGACGGCAGCATTGGCGCGCATCTGGGGCAAGCATATCGCGCTGACCTATCGCAACCGCCAGGCCGACACCTCCGGCGGCGTCACCTTCGGCTACACGGCCGCCTGGGGCGACCGCGTCGCGGGCCAGTGGGAAGACCGCCACATCGGGCTGCGCGGCGGCATCCGGGTGCGGGTTGGCGAGAGTGTGCGCGAACTCATCGTCGCCGCGCGCACCGGCTACCTCGTTGAAAACGCCATCGCCTGAGGCCGCCATGAGACCCTTCAGGGTGCTGTCCGAGCTGCTGCATGGCTCCGGCCGCTATCAGCCTGGCGACACCGTCGAGCTGGGCCGGGCGGATGCCGATCCTCTGCTCGCGCTCGGCCGGATCGAGCCGCTGAAGGCGGCTGCGAGACGGCCGGTCGAGCCCGGCGGCGAGAGTGCCGGCCGGGCCGGAACCTGAGGGAGGGCAGCCGCCATGGCTTACGCGACGCTCGCCGATCTGGAGCAGCGCTATGGCGCGCGTCGGCTGATCGAGCTGACCGATCGGGCCGAGCCGCCGGCGGGCGAGCCGGACGCCGCGGCGATCGCCGCCGCGATCGCCGATGCCGGCGAGCTGATCGACAGCTATCTGCGGCCGGTGATGCGGCTGCCGCTCGACCCCGTGCCGCCCCGGCTGCGCCGTGTCGCCTGCGAGATCGCCATCTACCAGCTGCATGGAGAGGAGGCCGGCAAGGACAGCAAGACGGCATCCGACTATCGCGACGCCGTCGCCTGGCTGCGCGATCTGGCCGCCGGCAAGGCGACGCTCGGCGCCGGCGGCGTGGAACCGGCCCCCCGGCCGGTCGCCGATCTGCGGATCACCGGCCCGGCGCGCGTGATGAGCCGCCAGCGCCTGGCGGGTTACTGATGGCCAGTCTGACCGTCACGATCGACGCCGCCGCCGCCCTCGACGGGCTGCGTGCGATCCAGGCCCGCGCGCTGTCACCGACCCCGCTGCTCGACGAGATCGGCGATGCGCTGGTGACCTCCACCAGGCTGCGCTTCGTCGACGAGGTGTCGCCGGACGGCGTGCCCTGGACACCATCCCTGCGCGCCAGGCTGACCGGCGGCCGCACGCTGACCGATGACGGCCATCTGCAGGACAGCGTGACCCATCTCGTGATCGGCGACGAACTCCAGGTCGGTGCGAACCGGTCCTATGCCGCGATCCATCAGTTCGGCGGCGTCATCCGGCCGCGCCACAAGAAGGCGCTGGCCTTCACCCTCGCGAACGGACAGGTCGCGGTGGTCGCGGCGGTCTCCATGCCGGCCAGGCCCTATCTCGGCATCTCCGCAGGCGATGCGGATGCGATTGTCGCTATGACCGTCCGCTATCTCAGCGGAGATCGGGCCTGATGCTGGCCGCGGTCGAGGCCCTGCTGGCACAGCACAGGGACGCGCTCGGCCTGCGTCTGGTGGACGGCGCACTCTCCTTCGCCGCGCTTGAGAACAATCCGCCGGCGGCCAGCCTACCGGCGGCATTCGTGGTGCCGATCAGCGATACCGCCAGCCCCAACACGCTGGCCTCGGGCGACGTGCGGCAGCGGGTAACCAGCCGCTTCGCCGTGCTGATCTGTGTCGCCCGGGCCGGCGATGCGCGCGGCGGGCGCAGTGCGGCAGCGCTCGACGCCATCCAGGTTGGCGTGCGCGACCTGCTGCTGGGCTGGCGGCCCGCCGCCGGCTGGTCGCCCGTCACCTATGTCGGCGCCAGCCTGGCGGGGACGCA
>CAZEQG010000205.1:0-5967 GCA_964514295.1 uncultured Alphaproteobacteria bacterium | reverse complement strand
CCGCCGCCTGCCGCCGGCCGGCGGCAAGATCGTCGATGGCGGCCGCCAGCAGGTCGTCGACCAGGGCCTGCAGATTCGCGCGCGCCGCCGGCGACAGGGAATCGCGGCTCAGCGGCTCGGCCGCCGCCTTGAACTCGTGGCGCTGCACGACATCGACGCCAAGCCCGATCGCGGCCAGCGCCCGGCCAAGGAAGGGCTGGTCCACCGCCACGCCCGTCACCGCCCAGGTGCCGGAAGGCTGCATCGCCACGGTGTCGGCGGCCGCCGCCACGACATAGGCCGGCAGCCCGCCGCCAAGCTCGCCGAAACTGTCGGCGAAGGCGGTGGTCGGCTTGCCGGCGGCGGCAAAGCGGCGGACCGCCTGGGCCAGTTCCTGGGCCTGTGCGAGGCCCAGCCGGGCCCCGGACAGGTCGATCAGCAGGCCGGTCACCGCCGGGTCGCCGGCGGCGCGGTCGATCGCCTGCACCATCCCGGCCAGCGTCAACTGGCCGCGCAGCCGGGCCAGGGGCAGACCGTCGGCAGCCTCCGCGATGCCATCGCCCAGGCGCAGTTCCAGCACCGCCGATGCCGGCATCTCCTCCTCGGCCAGGTAGCGCAGAACGAAGTGCCCGGCGACGAAGGCGAACACCGTCACCAGCACCGCCGCCAGCCCGATCAGCGCCAGCAGGCCCACCACCAGGCGGCGCAGGAACCCCAGCATGCCGCGCTCAGCCCACCAGGGCGCGCTGGCGCAGCGCGTGGTCGGCCAGCACCACCGCCATCATCGCCTCGCCCACCGGCACGGCGCGGATGCCGACGCAAGGGTCATGGCGGCCGGTGGTGCGGATCTCGACCTCGTTGCCGAAGCGGTCGACCGAGCGGCGGGGGGTGAGGATCGAACTGGTCGGCTTCACGGCAAAGCGGGCGACGATGTCCTGTCCGGTCGATATGCCGCCCAGGATGCCGCCGGCCTGGTTGGACAGGAAGGCGACCTTGCCGTCGCGCATGCGCATCTCGTCGGCATTCTCCTCGCCGCTGAGGGCGGCGGCGGCGCAGCCGGCGCCGATCTCCACGCCCTTGACGGCGTTGATGCTCATCAGGGCGCAGGCGAGATCGGCATCGAGCTTGCCATAGACCGGGGCGCCGAGCCCGGCGGGCACCCCCTCGGCCACCAGCTCGATCACCGCCCCGCAGGAGGAGCCGGCCTTGCGCACCTCGTCCAGATAACCCTCCCACATCTGCGCCGCCTGGCGGTCCGGGCACCAGAAGGGATTGTCCTCCACCGCCGCCCAGTCCCAGCGCGCGCGCTCGATGCGGTGCGGGCCCATCTGCACCAGGGCGCCGCGCAGCGTGACCTTGCCGAACAGATGGTCCAGCACCTTGCGGGCGATGCCGCCGGCTGCCACCCGCATCGCCGTTTCGCGGGCCGAGGAGCGGCCGCCGCCGCGATAGTCGCGGATGCCGTATTTGGCCTGATAGGCATAGTCAGCGTGGCCGGGGCGGAACTGGTCGGCGATGGCGCCATAGTCCTTCGAGCGCTGGTCGACATTCTCGATCAGCAGCGAGATCGGGGTGCCGGTGGTCATGCCATCGAACACGCCGGCCAGGATTTTCACCTCGTCCGGCTCGCGGCGCTGGGTGACGAAGCGCGATTGGCCGGGCTTGCGCCGGTCGAGCCAATGCTGCAGGTCGGCCTCGGCCAGCGGGATCCGCGGCGGCACCCCATCGACCACGCAGCCGATCGCCGGGCCATGGCTTTCCCCCCAGGTCGTGAAGCGGAACAGGCCGCCGAAACTGTTCATCCGACGACGCTGATATCCGGCGCGTCGACCGCCTTCATGCCGACCACGTGATAGCCGCAGTCGACGTGGTGCACCTCGCCCGTGGTGCCGCCGCCAAGATCGGACAGGAGGTAGAGGGCGCTGCCGGCGACATCGTCCAGGGTGACGTTGCGCTTCAGCGGCGCATTGTACTGGTTCCATTTCAGGATGTAGCGGAAATCGCCGATGCCGGAGGCTGCCAGGGTCTTGATCGGCCCCGCCGACAGCGCGTTCACCCGGATGCCGGCCGGGCCGAGATCGGCGGCGAGATAGCGTACGCTCGCCTCCAGCGCGGCCTTGGCCACGCCCATCACGTTGTAGTGCGGCATCACCTTCTCCGCGCCGTAATAGGTCAGCGTCAGCAGGCTGCCGCCCTCGCTCATCAGGGGTTCGGCCCGGCGCGCCACGGTGGTGAAGGAGTAGCACGAAATATCAAGCGTTTTCAGGAAATTGCCGCGCGTCGTCTCAAGGTACTGGCCCTTCAGCTCCTCCTTGTCGGCGAAGGCGATGGCATGGACCAGGAAATCGAGCCTGCCCCAGTCCGCCGCGATCCGCTCGAACACCGCCGCGACCGAGGCGTCGTCGGTGACATCGCAGGGCAGCACCAGCGAGGCGCCCACCGAGGCGGCAAGCGGCCGCACGCGCTTCTCCAGCGCCTCCCCCTGATAGGTGAAGGCGAGGCTGGCGCCATGGGCGGCACAGGCCCGGGCAATGCCCCAGGCGATCGAGCGGTCATTGGCAACACCCATGACGAGCCCGCGCTTGCCCGCCATCAACGCCATCGGTTGGGTCATCGTGATACCCTGCCACAAGAACTAGATGAACCGCGGCATCCTAGCGCAGAGGCGGCGGGCGGGGAAGGTCGCAGCGCGGCCGCCTTATGGCCGCCGCAGCACCAGCGACCAGGCATAGCCACGATAGAGCGGCCGCATCTCGGCGCCAAGCGAGGCCAGATAGGCCGGCATCTCCGGACGCACCTGCACCCCGAACAGGCCGAGCCAGGCGAAGAGCAGCCGGCGGAAGCCGGCGGGCAGCCCGGCCTGGTCGCCGAAATCCACCACCCGCAGGCTGCCCCCGGGCCGCAGCAGGGTCAGCCCATGGTCGATCGCCTCGCGCCAGGGCGGGATCATCGAGAGGGAGTAGCTGAACA
This sequence comes from uncultured Alphaproteobacteria bacterium, assembly GCA_964514295.1. Classification (GTDB taxonomy): domain Bacteria; phylum Pseudomonadota; class Alphaproteobacteria; order CAZEQG01; family CAZEQG01; genus CAZEQG01. Next base: position 3,018 of record CAZEQG010000205.1, on the reverse strand, counting down.
CCAGGTGGTCGAGCGGTTCCCGGAGGCCGAACAGGGCTTGTGGATCGAAGCTGGTGGCATCGGCCTGGGCAAGGGCGACCCGGCCCGCCAGCCCGGCCCGTGCCACCGCCGCGGCGGCGGTGCGCAGCATTTCGGCCGAGGCGTCGATGCCGCACACCGTGGCCGCCGGCCAGCGCCGGGCGATCGCGATCAGGTTGCGCGCCGTGCCGCAGCCGACCTCGCAGACGCTTTCGCCGGGGGCGGGGGCCAGCTCCTCGATCAGCCGGTCACGGCCGAGCAGGTAGAATTTGCGGGTGAGGTCATAGACATGGCGCTGGTGCCGGTACATCCGGTCCATCGCCATGGCGGCATCGCCGGCCATCTCAGCCCTTCAGGACATAGAGGTGGAAGCCGCCATAGATCGACGAGCGGTCGCGCGCCGCCCAGTCGCGGCAGCGCGCGGGGTCGTGCTCCCATTCCGCGAGCATGGCCTCCGGCAGCTTGCCGGGCAGGCAGCTCTCCTCGCCGGCGGTGCGGAAGATCACGCGCGCCCCCGGCCGGGCGGTGCGGCGGATCTCCGTCCACAGGGCGGCAAGATCGCCGGCATTCATCCAGTCCTGCGCGTCGAGCAGCACGTAGCGGTCGATCGAGGCATCGGGCTCGCCCGCCAGGTGCTCGGTGACCGAGGCGTGGCGCACGCTCACCCGGTCGAGCCGCCCGCGCAGCCCCTCATAGTGCCGGCGGTCGAGGTAGCGCGGCACTGCCCGGCGGCGCTCGCGGTCATAGCCGCGGCCGAAGGCCTGCCAGGCGAAGTAGTTGTCGTCGATGGGAAAGTCGCAGGCCAGGCGCTTCAGCCGGTCGCGCAGGAGCCCCGCCATGTCGCCATTGGCCGAGCCGGCCAGCGCCTGGTACTGCGCCGGCGGGATGCCAAGCCCATAAAGCGACACCGGCATCCGGCACAGCGCCTTCACCAGCCGGGTCTCGAAGATCGGGCCGATGGTGTTGTCGAACAGCCAGCGCTGCTCCTCCACGCTGCGCGCGGCAAGGATGCGCCGCGGGTTCTGGCCGTGCAGCCGGGCCAGCACATGGACGGTGCCGATGAAGCGGCCGAGCAGGCCGTAGCGGTAGAGGTTGCGGGCGAAGAAGCCGATGCGCCGGCCGCCCAGCCGGCGCTGTTCCCAGTAGCGCCGGGTCCCGGCATCCAGATGCGGGGCGATGTGCCGGCGGTAGGCGCGCACATTGCCCTTCTCGTCGGCGTGGCCGAAGAAACGGAAGAAGCTTTCGTGGTCGGGCAGATGGGCAAGCGCGGCGAGCTTCAGCCGGGTGAGCGCGATATGGGCGGGGTTGAGGTCCACGGCCGTGATGTGGGCCGGCCCTTCGGTCAGATAGTTCAGGATGTTGCAGCCGCCTGACGCGATCGTGACGATGCGGCTGTCCGGCCCGATCGCCAGCGCCTGCAGGTCGACCTCCGGATCCTCCCAGATCTGGGGATACACGAAGCCGCGGAACATCAGCGTGAACAGGCGTTCCAGCAGGCCCTGGCGGCTGGCGAGCCGATGCTTGTGGACGGCCTGGGCGAGCAGCGTGTTCGGCATGGATATGGCACCTCGGCGGGGCTGACACCCCACCTTTAGGGCCACAGGGTTACACCAGCATGACGCAAACGTGGCAGCGCCGGTCAGACCAGCCCGGCCTTGCGGCGCGGATCGTACTCGTGGCGCGGCTTCCAGGTCTCCAGGAACTGGCTCAGCTCGCGGTCCGGCGGGTCGGGCAGGTGGACCACCAGCGTCACGTACTGGTCGCCCCGGACCTCGGCCTTGCCGTCCGGCACGCCCTTGCCCTTGAGGCGCAGCTTGGTGCCGGTGTTGGCGCCCTTGGGCACCTTCACCGAGACCACCCCGTCGATCGTCGGCACCAGGATGGAGCCCCCCAGCACCGCCTCGCTCAGCGTCACCGGCACATCGACATGGATGTCCAGATCCTTGCGCTGGAAGAAGGGGTGCGGGTTCACCTTGATCTTCACGAAGGCGTCGCCGGCGCTGCCGCCCATGGTGCCGGGCCGGCCCTGGCCCTTCAGGCGCAGGGTCTGGCCTTCCTCGCTGCCGGCGGGGATGACGACGTCGAGGGTCTTGCCGTCGGGGAAGGTGACGCGCTTCTTTGCCCCGGTGGCGGCCTCCAGGAATTCCACCTTCAGCTCGTAGCTCAGGTCCTCGCCGCGGGTATGGTCGCGGCGGCGGGCACCGGCCTGGGTGCCCGCCTGGTCCTGGGCGGCGCGGAAGAAATCGTCGAAGATGTCGCCGGGGTCAAACCCGAAGGGCCTGCGCCCGGCGCCCGCCCGCGCCCCACCCCGGCCGCCGCCGAAGGGACCCCGGTGGCGCTCCTTGCCTTCGGCGTCGATCTCGCCGGCATCATAGCGCCGCCTCTTCTCCGCATCGGAGACGAGTTCATAGGCGGCGCTGATCTCCTTGAACCGGCGTTCGGTCTCCTCGTTTCCGGGATTGCGGTCGGGGTGGAATTGCTTGGCCAGCCGCCGGAAGGCGGCCTTCAACTCCTCGGCCGAAGCCGTCCGGTTCACGCCGAGTATCTGGTATGGATCGCGCATCTACCCCTGGTCTGTCCCCCTGGCTGTGCGCCCGCTCAGCTCTGGATCTTCCACGAGCCGTCGGGCTGGCGGCAGGCCGTGCCATAGGCGTTCTCGGTCTTGCCGCCAACGGTGACGGTCTGCTGGAACTCGCGGCAATAGGCGCCGTCGGCGCGGGTGCCGTCGCGGGTGGCGACGACGCTGCCCGAATGGCCGGTGTTCGGGTTGTTCCAGGAGATCGGCTGGCCGATCGGCGCGGTCTGGGCCCTGGTATAGGCCTGCTGGGCGCGCATCTTGTCGACCTCGTCCAGCCCGCGGCCGACCTCGGAGCCGAGGAAGGCGCCGAGCACGGCACCCGCGGCCGTGGCGGCGAGCTGGCCCGTGCCCTTGCCGAACTGCGCGCCGGCCACGGCGCCGCCCACGCCGCCCAGCACGGCGGCGATGCCCTGCTTGGGGCC
>CAZEQG010000204.1:289-5968 GCA_964514295.1 uncultured Alphaproteobacteria bacterium | reverse complement strand
CGGGCGCCAGGGCAGCAGGCTGCGCCCGCGATATTCGACCGCCAGCCCCTCCACCCGCAGCAGTTCCCCGCTGCCCGCTGCCTCCCCGGCACTGCGCCGCTTCAGCTCGGCCCGCGCGCTGGCGGCGGCCGGCACCTCCTCGCCCAGCACGGCAAAGCGCGGCAGCGTCACGTCGACGCGCGGCACGGCGCCGATCAGGTTGCGGGCGTATTCGTGCCGCGGCGCGTCCAGCACCTGGCGCACCGGGCCGCTTTCCACCGCCCGGCCGCGATGCATGATGGTCACCCGGTCGGCGATCTCGGAGACCACGCCCATATTGTGGGTGACCAGCAGGATGCCGATGCCGCGCCGGTCGGCGAGCCCGCGCAGCAGTTTCAGGATCTGGGCCTGGATCGAGACGTCGAGCGCGGTGGTGGGCTCGTCGGCCACCAGCAGCTTCGGGTCGCAGGACAGGGCGGCGGCGATCACCACGCGCTGGCGCTGGCCGCCGGAAAGCTGGTGGGGATAGGATTTCAGCCGCCGCTCCGGCTCCGGGATGCCGACCGCGCGCATCAGGTCGAGCGCCTTTGCCGCCGCCGCCCGCCGGTCGAGGCCGAGATGGAAGCGCAAGGTCTCGCAGAGCTGGCTTTCCACCGTGAACAGCGGGTTGAGGCTGGTCATCGGGTCCTGGAACACCGCCCCGATGTCGCGCCCCGGCACGATGCCGGCCGCCCGCCCGGTCATCGGGTCGACCGCCGTGCCGTTGATGTGCATGCTGCCCCCGGTCACCCGCCCCGGCGCCTCCAGCAGGCCCATCACGGCGTTGCCGATGGTGGTCTTGCCGGCGCCGGATTCCCCGACCAGGGCGTGGATCTCGCCGGGGGCGATGGCGAGCGACACGCCGTCGACCGCCACGAAGCTGCCGCCCTGTTCCAGCGGGTATTCGACCTTGAGGTCGCGGATGTCGAGCACTGCCGTCACGACCGCCCCCTGAGCTTCGGGTTGAAGCGGTCGCGCAGCCAGTCGCCGCAGACATTCACGGCCAGCACCAGGATCACCAGGGTGACGGCCGGGAACAGCGCGATCCACCAGATGCCGGAGAAGACGAACTCGTTGCCGATGCGGATCAGCGTGCCGAGCGAGGGGTAGTTGGGCGGCATGCCGACGCCAAGGAAGGAAAGCGTGGCCTCGGTCAGCACGGCGCCGGCCAGGTTGATGGTGGCGATCACCAGCACCGGGGCCATCACGTTGGGCAGGATGTGGCGCAGCATGATGCGCCGGCCGGGCAGGCCTATCACGCGGGCGGCCTTCACATAGTCCTTGGCACCCTCGACCATGGTGGCGGCGCGCACGGTGCGGGCATACTGCACCCATTCGTGGATGGCGATGGCGCCGATCAGGATGAAGGGGGTCCAGCCCACGGTGGCGCCGTCCGGGATCAGCGCCCGCGCCAGGCCGGAAACCAGCAGGGCGAGCAGGATGGTGGGGAAGCTCATGATGATGTCGCCGACGCGCATCACCACGGCATCGACCCAGCCCCCGCGATAGCCCGCCAGCAGCCCCAGGCTGACGCCGATGCCGGCGGCGAGCAGCACGGCGGCCGCACCGATGCCGACCGATACCCGGGCGCCGTAGAGGATGGCCGAATAGAGGTCGCGGCCCTGATTGTCGGTGCCGAGCCAGAACCGGCCGTCGCCCTCGGCCGTCCAGGCCGGCGGGATCTCGGCGTCGATCAGGTTGTAGGTCGCCATGTCGGTGGGGTCGTAGGGGGCGAGGCCCGGGGCGAAGATGGCGGCCAGGATCATCGCCAGCGCCACCGCGGCAGCGGCCAGGACGGAGGCCGGCGCGCGGGTCATGCCCTGACCCTCAGGCGCGGGTCGACCACGGCATAGAGCAGGTCGACGGCGGTGTTGAGGAAGACGAACAGGAAGCCGACGAACAGGAGGTATGCCGCCATCACCGGGATGTCGACGAAGTAGATGGCCTGGATGAACAGCAGGCCCATGCCCGGCCACTGGAACACCGTCTCGGTGACGATTGCGAAGGCGACCAGCGAGCCGATCTGCAGGCCGGTGACCGTGATCACCGGCATCAGCGCGTTGCGCAGCGCCAGCTTGAAGTGGATGTAGTGGCGCGGCAGCCCGCGGGCGCGGGCAAAGCGGATATAGTCGGTCGACAGCACGTCGATCATCTCCGAGCGCACCAGCCGCATGATCAGCGTCATCTGGAACAGCGCCAGGGTGAAGCCCGGCAGGATCAGCGAGGCAAGGCCGCTGCGGGTCAGGAAGCCGGTCGACCAGCCGCCGAGATCGACCACCTCGCCGCGCCCGAAGCTGGGCAGCAGCTTCAGCGTCACCGCGAACACCAGGATCAGGGCGATGCCGACCACGAAGGTGGGCGTCGAGATGCCGATCAGGGACACCGCCTGGACGGCGCGCGACAGCATGCCGCCGGGCTTCAGCGCACACAGGATGCCAAGCGGTATGCCAAATGCCAGCGCCAGGACGGTGGCCACGATCACCAGCTCCAGCGTGGCCGGCAGGCGCTCGCCGATCAGGCCCGCGACCGGGCGCTGGTTGCGGTAGCTGATGCCGAAGTCCAGGGCCGCGACCTTGCCGACGAAGCGGGCGTACTGCACCAGCACCGGCCGGTCGAGGCCGAGCTGGCGGGCCAGCTCCTGGCGCTCCTCCACGGTCGAATCCTCGCGCGCCATCGCCCGCACCGGATCGCCGACATAGCGGAACATCAGGAAGGCGACGCAGGTCACCGCCAGCATCACCAGGGCGGCCTGCGCCAGGCGCGACAGCAGGATGGCGATCATCGGGCCTCCGGTCGTTGCGGCCCCTCCCCCGCCCCGGGCGGGAAGGGGGAGGGGCGGTGGCGGCTACTTCACTTGCGCGAACCAGAGGCGGACATACTCGTCGGCGAACTGCGGCACCTCGACCGACTGCTTCACCGCCCAGGCCACCGGCTGCTGGTGCAGGGGCAGGAACTGGACCTCCTCGCGGGCGATGCGGAAGCTCTCGGTCAGCATGGCCCGGCGCTTGGCCTCGTCCATCTCGACCCCGGCCTTGGCCGCCAGCTCGTCGATCCTGGGATCGCTGAGGCCGTTGGGGTTGTTGCCGCCGAAGCTGCCCTTGCGGCTGGCCATCAGGGCGGACAGCACCGAATAGCCGTCCATCGGCGGCAGCGTCGCCCAGCCCAGCATGTAGATGTCGGTCTCGCCACGGTCGACCTTGGGGAAGTAGGTGGCCCGGCTCTCCGTCTTCAGGTCCACCTGGAGGCCGAGGCGGCTCCACATGCCGGCGACGGCGACGCAGGTCTGCTCGTCGTTGATGTAGCGGTCGTTCGGGCAGGAGAGGTTGACACGGAAGCCGCTGGCATAGCCGGCCTCGGCGAGCAGCGCCTTGGCCTTGGCCGGGTCGAAGTCCAGCGGCTTGTCGAGCTCGGCGGCGTATCCCGGCACCGGCGGGGCAACCATGGTGCCGACATTGCGCGACTTGCCGCGCATCACCCGCTTCTGGATGGTGTCCAGGTCGATGGCGTGCCACAGCGCCTGGCGCACCTTCAGGTTCAGCAGCGGGTTCCTGGTGCCGGGCTGGCCGACCAGCTCGGGCCGCCAGTTGAGGCCGAGGAAGATCAGGCGCAGCGACGGCTCCTCGATCACCTTGAAGCCGGGGGTGGCGCCGATGCGTGCCAGATCCTGCAGGGGTGCCGGGGCGATCATGTCGATCTCGCCCGACAGCAGGGCGGCGACCCTGGTGGCGTCGGACTTGATCGGCCGGAACTCGATGCGGGTCAGGTTGTGGGCCGGGCGGTCCCACCACTTTTCGTTCACCTCCAGGATGGTTGCCGAATCCGGGCGGTAGCTGACCAGCTTGAAGGGGCCGGTGCCGTTGGCGTTGGTCGAGGCGTGGGTGGTCACGCCCTTGGTCAGGTTGCCGGGCTTGGTGGCGTTGTTCGCCTCCATCCACTCCTTGTCCATGATGAAGATGCCGCTGAGATCGTTCAACAGCAGGGGGTAGGGACCCTTGGTGACGAAGTCGACCGTGAAATCGTCCACCTTCTCGGCCCGCTCGACGGTGGCGAGGTTGCCGCGCGCCCGGGCGTCGGGGTCGAGCAGGCGGGTGATCGAGGCCACCACGTCGTCGGCGGTGAAGGGGTTGCCATTGTGGAAGGCGACGCCCCGGCGCAGCTCGAAGCGCCAGCGCTCCGGCGCCACATTCGTCCACTTCACCGCCAGCGCCGGCTCGATCTGCAGGTCGCGGCCGCGCCGCACCAGCGGATCATAGACATGGTGCTGCATGTTGGAGGTGAAGCTCTCCGTATGCGCATAGGGATCGAAGGTGGCGATGTCGCCCTGCGACGACCATTTCAGGGTCTTCGCCTCGGCCGGCGCCAGTGTCGCCAGCAGGGCCGCCAGGGCCGTTGCGGTCAGCATCCTTGTCATCGGGAACCTCCTTCCAGGGGTGAGGCCCTGCCGGGCCGGGCATAGCGTTTCAGGATCGCGGACAGATCGGGGGCGGCCGGCTCGGGCGGGCTGAGGTCGAGCGCCGCCTCGACGGCCAGCAGGTGGCGGTCCATCTCGGCCGCCGCCGCTGCGCCGTCGCCGTCGCCGAGCGCCCGGATCAGCGCCTCGTGTTCGTGGCCGGCGCAGTCGCCGGCGTTGCGCCGGCCGTAGAGCGCCAGGATCAGGGAGGAGCGCGACACCAGCTCGACCAGGAAGCCCTCCAGCACGCCGTTGCCGGCATAGCGGGCGAGCAGCAGGTGGAACTCCCCCGACAGGCGGATCGACAGCCGCCCGCCCTCCTTGCCTTCGGCCGCGTGCTCGCGCGCCACGTGGGAGCGCAGCGCCTTCACCTGGGCGGCCGAGAGGCGGCCCGCCAGCATCGCGGCGATCTCGCGCTCGATGCAGCGCCGCGCCTGGAACACCGCCCGCGCCTCCTCGATGCTGGGGCTGGCCACGAAGGCGCCGCGGTTGCGCTTCAGGTCGATCAGCCGCTCCGCCGCCAGCCGGCTGAAGGCCGCGCGCACGATGGTGCGGCTGACGCCGAACTGCTCGCCGATCATGTCCTCCGGCAGCTTCTGGCCGGGCTTGAGCGCCTGTTCCCCGATCGCATCGCGCAGGGCGGCATAGATCGCCTCGGCCGAAACCCCCGGCCGGGCGATGTCGGCCTGCTGCCCGGTTTGGCTGGCCTGCACCGCAGTCTCCGCTGTCATCACGCAATCATCCTGCCAGATGGATTGCATTCATGGCAAGATCGTATACGATATTTGAAGAATGGAGAACGAAAATGTCCACGACGGAATGCAATCCGCCAGGGGGACCGCGCGCGGCCGGGGCCGTGCGCCTGCTGCTGGTGAACGGCAACACCTCGGAGGCGGTGACCGGGCGGATCGCTGACGCCGCCCGCGCCGTGGCCAATCCGGCGACCGAGCTGGTGGCGGTGACCGCCGCCTTCGGCGCCCGCTACATCCTCAGCCGGGCCGAGGCGGCGATCGCCGGCCACGCGGCGCTGCAGGCGATTGCCGCCGCGCCGCCCGGCATCGATGCCGCAGTGATCGCCTGTTTCGGCGAGCCCGGCCTGCTGGCGGCGCGCGAGGTTGCGCCCTTTCCGGTCACCGGCATGGCCGAGGCGGCGATGCTCACGGCCTGCCAGGTGGCCCGCCGCTTCATCCTGCTGACCGGCGGCGGGCGCT
>CAZEQG010000204.1:0-267 GCA_964514295.1 uncultured Alphaproteobacteria bacterium | reverse complement strand
AGCTGGTGGCGGTCTATGGCCTGAAGGAGCGCTGTGCCGCCATTGCCGCCCTGCCGACCGGCGGCCAGGACCTGATGCGCGATCCCGCGGCCGCGGTCGATGCGCTGGCCGATCTCGCCGCGCGCACCCTCAGCCGCACCGATGCCGATGCGGTGATCCTGGGCGGGGCGGCGCTGATCGAGCTGCTGCCGCCGGTCAGCCGCCGCCTGGCGGTGCCGGTGATCGACCCGCTGGCCGCCGCCATCCTGCAGGCCGAGGCGCTGGTCC
>CAZEQG010000203.1:0-5977 GCA_964514295.1 uncultured Alphaproteobacteria bacterium | reverse complement strand
CCTCATGGTGAGCCCGTCGAACCATGAGGCGCGGCACCGCCGGTGCGGCCGCCTCCCCCTTCGTCCCTCGACAGGCTCGGGATGAGGGGGCTCAGGGTGAGGCGGAATGGAAGGGTGGCAGCAGCTTCAGCAATGAACACCGCCTCCCCAGTCGCCTCATGGTGAGCTTAGTCGAACCATGAGGCGCCCCACCGTCCGTGCGGCCGCCTCCCCCTTCGTCTGGCTCAGGGTGAGGCGGGATGGGAGGGTGCGGGCAGCGTCGCCGGCGCACCGCCCCCCAGTCGCCTCATGGTGAGCCTAGTCGAACCATGAGGCGCGGCACCGCGGTGCGGCGGTACGGAGCCTAGCCCAGCGGTGTGGGGGAGAGGGGCGGCATCGGCACGCCGGCGGCGGCGGCGTCCTGCGCCAGCTCGGCCAGCACCTCGGCGCCGAGCGGGATGCCGGTGCGGCGGTGGCGTGCGTCGCTGCGTGCCTCGGGCTCGCCCGGGATCAGGATCTCGGTGAAGCCCTGCGCCCTGGGCAGCGCCTTGGTGCGGGCGGTGAACTCGGCCATCCGGGCATCGAAGGCCTCGGCCGGCAGGAACAGGTCGCGGCGCAGCGCGATGAACAGGTGGCCGACATTCTGCGGCTCGGACTGGTCGAAATAGAGGCTCTTCACCCGCCCGGCGAAGCCGGCGCCGGTCAGCACACCGGCCAGCAGATCCATCATCATCGCCAGCGCCGCGCCCTTCGCGCCGCCGAAGGGCAGGCACACGCCTTCGAAGGCCCGGGCGGCATCGGTGGTGGGCGCGCCATCGGCATCGAGCGCGAGCCCCTCGGCAATCGGCTCCCCCTTCACGGCGGCAAGCCGGATCTTGCCGCGCGCGATCACGGTCATCGCCATGTCGAGGACATAGGGCGGGTCGCCCGGCACGCCGACGGCCAGCGGGCTTGCACCCAGGAAGGCGGTGCGGGCGCCATGGGGCGGCAGGGCGGGCGAGGAGTTGGTGAGGGCGATGGCGATGAACCCGCGCTCCACCGCCTGCATGGGATAGAGCGCCGCCATGCCGTAATGGGTGGACCGGCGCACGCCCACCAGCCCGACGCCGCTGGCCGCGGCCAGCGCCATCGCCTCGTCCATCGCCCGGTGGCCGGCAAGGAAGCCCATGCCGTCGTCACCGTCGACCAGGGCGACCGCGCCGGCCACCCGGGTGACGGCGATCTCCGGGCGCGGTTTCACCAGCCCTTTGCGCAGCCGCCCCAGATACATTGGCAGGCGCGACACGCCATGGCTGGCGATGCCGCGCAGGTCGGCCGCCACCAGGTCGTCGGCCACGGTCTGCGCATCGGCCGCCTCCAGCCCGGCGGCCCGGAGCAGTGCCGCGCCGAAACCGGCCAGCGCCCCGGCGGCGACATACTGCGTGCTGCCGGCCGTCGCGCTCATCGCCGGCGTGACCGATCGCCCGGCACGGGCCGGCTGCCTAGAGGATCAGATGCTCGGCGAAGGCGCCGCGCATGCAGTGGTTCGAGGCCATCGCCGAGGCATAGCCGCCGGCATTGAGGAAGGCCAGATAGTCGCCCTCCTCCACCTTTGGCAGGCTGACGTCGCTGCCCCAGATGTCGAGGGCCTCGTTGATGTGCCCGGCGATGGTGACACTCTCCAGATTGGCGGCGTTGAAGGCGATCGACTTCTCCCCGGTGAAGCGGGTGACGACCGGCTCGCAGGGCAGCTTGTAGAACACCGGCTCCATTGCCAGGTTCCAGCCGCCCGATACGCCCACGAAGCTGGTGCCGCGCTTGCGCTCGACCGTGTTCACCTGCAGTGCCAGCAGCCCGGCGTCCTTCACGATGTAGTCGCCGGGCTCGACCAGCACCTCCAGGCCACGGCCGGCGAAGGCATCGCGCACGATCGCCGACCAGGCATCGAGGTCGAGCGGCCGGTCGGAGGGCACATGCGGCACGCCGAGCCCGCCGCCGAGATTGACCCGCAGCGGATCTTCGATCTGGTCGAGGAACCAGGTGCATTCCTTCACGATGGTCCGCCAGGCATCAAGCTGCGAGTTCAGATAGCCGCAGCCGGTGTGGAAATGGATGCCGCGCACCTTCAGGCCCAGCGACTTGGCCAGGGCCAGCGCCTCCGGAAAGGCGTCGCGGTAGATGCCGAACTTGGTGGTGGCCGCCCCGGCATAGCGCAGCAGCTCGTTCTGCCCATAGCCGACGCCGAGCGCCGGGTTCACCCGGATGCCGATGGTCCGGCCCGGGCAGGCGGCGGCGAAGCGGCGGATGGCGCTCAGGGAATCGAGATTGACCCAGACCTCGGGGTTGCGCGCCAGGACCGCGATATCCTCCTGCGACACCGAGGTGTTGGTATAGGAGATCTCGTGGCCTTCGAAGCCGCATTGCCGGGCAAACAGCATCTCGTTCGGCGAACAGGCGTCGATGCCGGTAAGCCCGGTGGTCTTCAGATAGGTCAGCAGCGGGCCATAGCGGTTGGCCTTCATCGCGTACATGACGCGGCCGTTCACGCCGGCTGCCTTCAGCGCCGCATCGACCCGGCGCGCATTGGCGGCGACGCGGGCAGCCGAGTAGAAGAAGGCGGGCTGGCCGGCAGCCCGCGCCATGGCCTCGACATCGCGGCCGGCGAGCGTCAGCCGGCCGTGGTGGTAGCGCAGATCCTCCCGCTCCCACCACAGCCTGTCGATGACGACGAGGTTCATTCCGCCGCTTCCCTGACCGGCAGGGGCAGGGTGTCCATCTGCTGCACCAGCGGCCGCTCGCGCCGGCCGGTGACCCAGCCCCGGCAGTTGGCGGCGCCGCACAGGCAGCGGAACTGCTTGAACAGCACGTCCTCGGTCGAGGCGTAGTCCATGGTCAGCGCCGCGCCGGGCAGGATGTCCTTGGCCGCCCACAACTCGAAGCGGTTCATGTCGAGATGCGTGTTCGGATCGCAGGAATGCAGCAGCAGTCCCGAGAAGTACGGGTCGAACAGGTGCGACACCGGGCTGATCTGCAGCGTGTGCTGCAGCACCCGGTGCACCACCACGCCGGTGACACGGGCAATGAAGTCGCCGCGCAGGAAGGGCCGCCGGGCATACAGGCCGCGGCCCTTGCCTTCTTCGCGGCTGACCACCTCGAAGTCGTCCGTCGTCGGATACCCGTCGTCGTCCGGCAACGGGAAAGGGTAGATGTGCATCGTCTTGAAGGTCCCAGGAATGAGGTTGCCGAAAGGTGAAACCGGACGGCGGCCGGCAGCCGCCATGGCAGTGGTTTCGTCGTCCCGGGCGCCTCCATGATGCGCGGTTTCATGCTGTTGCTGCGCCGCTGGCGACCCCTGCGCCCACGTGCTTGGCAAGCGCATCTTGAGGCCAGTTTCCAGAGAATGTCACGTAGAATTTGCAGGTCTGGACTGCGGGGATTTGCACATGCCAAGACCGCGCCAAGTCGAATATTTGGCGGAATCGCTTGGGCTTGGGGTTTGGACTGTGTATCCTTGAAGAAATACGAAACTTCTCAGTAGGCATGCGATAGATTTATCAAGCAGTTGTGGTTGGCGCATGGGCCATGTGGAAACCTTGCGGGCCCCGGCAGGCGATCCGCGATGGCTTAACTGCCCCCTCAATTGGCGGATTCATCCTTCATCCGGCCCCGGGCGGGCTCATCGTTATTCATGGCGATCAATCGCGCGGCCCTGAAGTTTTCCTGGTGCAGCCCGCAGAAACCCTGATGCCTGTGGCCAACTTCAACGGGCCGGGCGGCGGGCCTTCAGCGCGGCCGCAAGGGTGCCGTCGTCGAGGTAGTCGAGCTCGCCACCAACCGGCACGCCATGTGCCAGCCGGCTGACCGCGACCCCGGTCGGGGCCAGCCTTTCGGCCAGATAATGGGCGGTGGTCTGGCCATCGACGGTGGCCGCCAGGGCCAGGATCACCTCGCCGGCGGTGGCGGCCCGGGCGACCAGCGCGTCGATTGCCAGGCGCTCCGGCCCGATGCCGTCGAGGGCCGACAGCGTGCCGCCCAGCACATGGTAGAGGCCGCGGAAGCCGCCGGCCCGCTCCAGCGCCCACAGGTCGCCGACATCGGCGACGACGCAGATGATCTGCCGGTCGCGCTCCGGGTCGCGGCAGATGGCGCAGGGGTCGATGGTGTCGAGATTGCCGCAGGTGCCGCAGGGCGTCACGGCCGCCGCCGCCGCGGTGATCGCCTCGGCCAGGGGCAGCATCAGCGCCTCGCGCTTCTTCAGCAGGTGCAGCACCGCCCGCCGGGCCGAGCGCGGCCCCAGCCCCGGCAGCCGGGCGAGCAGCCGCATCAGCCGCTCGATCTCCGGCCCGATCACGGGAACAGGCGGCCCGACAGCACGCCGTTCCTGGCCACCTCGATCACGAAGTCGGGGCCGCCATCGCCGTCGTGGCGCACCGGCTGTCCCTCCGGGCGCAGCAGCACCGGGCGGGCGGGGTTCACCGGCTCGCCGGTATCGTCGAGGGCGAACAGCACCCGGTCGAAGCGGATGCCGGCGAAGCCCGGATCGGGGGACTGCCAGGCGTTGAAGGTGAAGGTGCCGTCGCGGCAGGCCGCCGCGGTCCAGAAAAAGGCGTCGGCGCGCAGGCGCAGGCCCGCGGGCGCCGGCTGCTCGAAGCCGCTGTCGGCAAGGGCCTGGTCGAGGGCGGCAAGGTCGCCCGCGCTCATCGGCCTGTCGGCCCGCCGTCCGATCACCGAGCGGAAGGGATCGTCCAGCCCGATCTGGGTGGTCAGCCGGCCGGAGAACACGCGCGCCTGCAGCACGCCGCCGGCAATGTCGTAGCTGCGCACCTGCTCATCCCAGCGGGCGTTGTAGACCAGCCGGTACTCCGGCAGGTTCCCCGGCCGGCAGCGCGCCGCAATGTCCTCGGCCCCGACATAGGAGAACCAGGTCAGCCGCCGGCCGATCACGTCGTCGACCGGCCCGCGCGCGGCGCAGCCGGCGAGGACAAGGGCCAGGGCGAGGGGAACCAGGGGCGTGCGGGTCATCGGCCGATCCTGCATGGCGGGCGTGGCGGAATGTAGGCTGTCAGTGCCTGAAGTGCCGCATGCCGGTGAAGACCATGGCGATGCCGGCCTCGTCGGCGGCGGCGATCACCTCCTGGTCGCGGATCGATCCGCCCGGCTGGATCACCGCCGTCGCCCCGGCCTCCACCGCCGCCAGCAGCCCGTCGGCGAAGGGGAAGAAGGCGTCGGAGGCGGCGACCGCGCCTTTGGCCAGGCTTTCCGGCAGGCCCGCGGCCTTTGCCGCCTCGGCGGCCTTCCAGGCGGCGATGCGCGAGGAATCGACCCGGCTCATCTGCCCGGCGCCGATGCCCACCGTCGCCCCGTCCCTGGCATAGACGATGGCGTTGGACTTCACATGCTTGGCCACCTGGAAGGCAAAGATCAGGTCGTCAAGCTCGCGCGGTTCCGGCTGCCGCCGCGTCACCACCTTGAGATCGGCCGCGCTCACCCGGCCATTGTCGCGGGACTGCACCAGGAAGCCGCCGGCAAGCGAGCGCAGCACCTGGCCGGGCGCGGCCGGGTCCGGCAGGCCGCCGGTCAGCAGCACCCGGAGGTTCTTCTTGCGGGCGAGGACCGCCAGCGCCTCCGGTTCTGCATCTGGGGCGATCACCACCTCGGCGAACAGGCGGTCGATACGCTCGGCCGTGGCGGCGTCGAGCGGCCGGTTGGCGGCGATGATGCCGCCGAAGGCGCTGACCGGATCGCAGCGCAGCGCCAGGTCATAGGCCTCCGCCAGGCTGTCGCCGGTGGCGACACCGCAGGGGTTGGCGTGCTTGACGATGACGATGGCCGGCCGCGCGAACTCCGCCACCGCCTCGAAGGCGGCATCGGTGTCGTTGAGGTTGTTATAGGACAGCTCCTTGCCCTGGACGATGCGGGCCGTCGCCACCCCCGGCCGGGCCTCGGCGGTGCGGTAGAAGGCGGCCTGCTGATGCGGGTTCTCGCCGTAGCGCAGCATCGCCGCGCGCTGGCCGGCAAG
>CAZEQG010000202.1:0-6019 GCA_964514295.1 uncultured Alphaproteobacteria bacterium | reverse complement strand
CAGAAGCTGATGTTGTTCATGCGCGGGAAGGCCATGTCCGGCGCGCCGATCATCAGCGGCACGATCCAGTTGCCGAAGCCGCCGATCATCGCCGGCATGACCATGAAGAACACCATGATCAGGCCATGGGCGGTGATGAAGACGTTCCACACCTGGCCATCGGCCATGTACTGCATGCCGGGGTCATGCAGCTCCATGCGCATGTACACGGAGAAGGCACCGCCGATCAGCCCCGCCACCACGGCGAAGATGAGGTACATGGTGCCGATGTCCTTGTGGTTCGTGGAATACACGAACCGGCGCCAGCCCGTCGGATGGTCGGCGTGATGACCATGGTCACCGCCGTGGACCGCTGCGGAATGTCCGGTAGCCATCAGCCTATCGCTCCCCTCGACGACCCAGAAACACCAGGGGCCTTGCGCCCCCTTACCCAAAAGCTCAGTTGGCCGGCGCCTGCGCCAGCATCACCTTCGGCGCCGGCAGCGGCGCCGCGGCAAACTTCGTCTTGGCCTGCTCGACCCAGGCGACGAAATCGGCCTTGGACTTCACCTCGATGGCGATCGGCATGTAGCCGTGGCGCACGCCGCAGATCTGGTTGCACTGGCCGTAGAACACGCCGGTGCGGGTGACCTTCATCCAGGTCTCGTTGACGTGGCCGGGCACGGTGTACATCTGCACGCCAAGCGCCGGCACATACCAGGAATGCATCACGTCATTGCCGTGGAAGGTCAGCCGGATCGCGGTGTCGACCGGCACCACCAGGCGGTTGTCCACCTCCAGCAGCCGCTTCGACTTGTCCTTCAGGTCATCGCCTTCCAGCAGCAGGCTGTCGAAGGCGAAATTGCCGTGATCGGGATAGCCGTAGTTCCAGAACCACTGGTTGCCAGTGACCTTTATGGTCATCTCGGCCTCGGTGGTCTTGTCCAGCGTGTAGAGGATGCGGAAGGACGGCACCGCGATGACCACCAGGATGACGATCGGCACCACCGTCCACAGCACCTCGATCAGGGTGTTGTGGGTGGTGCGCGACGGCTTGGGGTTCGCCTTGGCGTTGAACTTCACCATCACATAGACCAGCAGGGCCAGCACGAACAGGGTGATCAGGGTGATGATCACCAGCAGCATGTCGTGGAAGCCGTGCAGCATCTCCTTGCCGACCGAGGCCGGCTGCTGGAAGCCGAGCTGCCAGGGCTTGGGCTCCGCCGCCGCGGCCGGGAAGGCCAGCATTCCGAGCAGCGCCGGTACTCCCGCCGCCATCGCCGCCTTGCGCATCACTGCCACCATCGCCAAACCTTCCATCCTGATCCCGCCCGATCGCCGGACCGGTTCCGCCGGCCCTTCGCCGACGCCCGATCGCGACCCGGAACCTAGCTTCAGCGGCCGCGCTCGCCAACCGGAATCGGCCGCCACCATACGCCACGGCCGAAGCGCGCGGGCAAGATCGCGACCCTATGCCGCACACGGCCGCAGGGGCCACGCCCGGTCCGCGGGCGCGATCCACCCGCCCGCCCTTTACCGCCGGCCGCCCGGCCCGACAAGACCGTTGTGCGGGCGGGCCGGCGCGCCATGGGCTGATTTGCCGGCGCGATCGCCTATATTCTGGCGATCGCCTGCCCGCCGCCGCCACACCGAGGGACCCCGCATGAGCGCGCTAGCCACCACCGACGACCTGTTCTTCACCCGCGCCGGGCTCGACCGGGTGCGGCTGGAAGGGCTGCTGGGAGAGGCGCTGGCCGGCGCCGACGACGGCGAGCTGTTCCTGGAGTTCAGCCAGTCGGAATCCCTGGTGTTCGACGACGGCCGGCTGAAGAGCGCCAATTTCGACACCAGCCAGGGCTTCGGCCTGCGGGCGGTGGCCGGCGAGGCGATGGCCCACGCCCATGCCAGCGAGCTGTCGGAGGCCGCGATCCGCCGGGCGGCGGAGACCGTGCGCGCCATCCGCGCCGGCCATTCCGGCAGCTTCGGCGAGCCCCCCGCCGGCACCAACCGCGCCCTCTACATGCCCGACAATCCCGTCGCCGCGGTCGACTTCGCCACCAAGGTGAAGCTGCTGCAGCAGATCGATGCCTATGCCAGGGCAAGGGACCCGCGGGTGCGCCAGGTCTCCGCCTCGCTGTTCGGGGTCTGGCAGGCGGTGCAGATCATCCGCCCCGACGGGCGCCGGGTGGCCGACCTGCGCCCGCTGGTGCGCCTCAACGTGTCGGTGGTGGTCGGCGAGGGCGACCGGATGGAGAGCGGCAGCCACGGCGCCGGCGGGCGGCTGGCTTATGACCGCTACCTCGACCCCGCCAACTGGCAGGCCCAGGTCGACGAGGCGCTGCGCATCGCGCTGGTCAACCTTGCCGCCGTGCCGGCCCCGGCCGGCGAGATGGAGGTGGTGCTCGGCCCCGGCTGGCCCGGCGTGATGCTGCACGAGGCCGTCGGCCACGGGCTTGAAGGCGATTTCAACCGCAAGAAGACATCCACCTTTGCCGGCCGCATGGGCCAGCGGGTCGCCGCCCCGGGCGTGACCGTGGTCGATGATGGCACCCTGCCCGACCGGCGCGGCTCGCTCACGGTCGACGACGAGGGCACGCCCAGCCAGCGCAACACGCTGATCGAGGACGGCATCCTGGTAGGCTACATGCAGGACCGCCAGAACGCCCGCCTGATGGGCATGAAGCCCACCGGCAACGGCCGCCGCCAGTCCTTCGCCCACCACCCGATGCCGCGGATGACCAACACCTACATGCTGGCCGGCGACCGCAAGCCCGAGGAGATCATCGCCTCGGTCAAGCGCGGCCTCTATGCGGTGAACTTCGGCGGCGGCCAGGTCGACATCACCTCCGGCAAGTTCGTGTTCTCGGCCTCCGAGGCCTATCTGATCGAGGACGGCCGGATCGGCCCGGCGGTCAAGGGCGCCACCCTGATCGGCAACGGCCCGGACGCCATGGGCAAGATCACCATGATCGGCGACGACCTGAAGCTCGACGACGGGGTCGGCACCTGCGGCAAGGACGGCCAGGGCGTTCCCGTCGGCGTCGGCCAGCCCACCCTGAAGATGGCCGGACTGACGGTGGGCGGCACCGCGGCTTGACAGGGGCCGCCAGCGCGGCGTTATGTACCGCGTCTGTTCCTGGAGCGTGCTTGCCGAATGCCCCGATCCTCCCCGTCACGCACGCCCCTTGCCCTGCCCCGGGCGGCCGCAAGGCGGGTCTGGCTCGCCGCCCAGCGCCTGGACGCCGAAGCGCCGTTCGGCGACGGGCCGGCCGCCACCCTGGCCGCGATCGAGCATCTGGGCTATGTCCAGATCGATACAATCAATGTGATCGAGCGCTGCCACCATCACATCCTGTGGTCGCGCATCCCCGGCTATCGCCGCCAGCATCTGCGCCAGGCGCAAAGCATCGACAAGTCCGTCTTCGAATACTGGACCCATGCGCTGTCCTATGTGCCGAGCCGGGACCTGCGCTTCTTCCTGCCGGCGATGGCCCGCCACCGGGCGGCCCCGCAGGGCTGGTTCGCCGAGGTCCGGCCGCAGGACCTGCGCCGGGTGGTGGCCCGGG
This sequence comes from uncultured Alphaproteobacteria bacterium, assembly GCA_964514295.1. Lineage (GTDB taxonomy): Bacteria > Pseudomonadota > Alphaproteobacteria > CAZEQG01 > CAZEQG01 > CAZEQG01. Next base: position 2,474 of record CAZEQG010000202.1, on the reverse strand, counting down.
TGCGCAAGGAAGGCCCGCTGTCGATCCGCGACATCGGGGATGACGCGCTGGTCGACCGGGACCATCCCTGGGCCAGCCGCAAGCCCTCCAAGCTGGCCCTGGAGCTGGCCTTCTTCAACGGCGTGCTGGCGGTCGCCGAACGCGCCGGCATGGTGAAGACCTATGATCTGATCGAGCGTCACTTCGGCTGGAGCGAACGGCCGAAACCGGCCACCGCCCGGCAGGAGCTGGAGTATCTGCTGGACCGCGCCTTGCGGGCGCAGGGGGTGGTCAGCCTCGATTCGGTCTGCCACCTCGACGCGGCGCGCAAGCCCGCGATCCGGGCGCTGATCGAGGCCCGGGTCAGGCGGGGCGAGCTCAGGCAGGTCGCGATCGACGGCGAGGAGCGGGCCGAGCACTGGCTGGCGCCGGCATGGCTGGACGCGCCGCCGGCCGAGCCGCCGCCGGCCGTCCACATCCTTTCGCCCTTCGATCCGCTGATCATCCAGCGCCGCCGCCTCGCCCTCATGTTCGGCTATGACCACGTGTTCGAGGCCTATGTGCCGAAGGAAAAGCGCCGCTTCGGCTATTTCGCCCTGCCGGTGCTGGCGGGCGAACGCGTCGTCGCCGCCATCGACCTGAAGGCCGACCGGGCGGCCCGCCGGCTGCTGATCCAGCAATGGACCTGGATCGGCGGGGACGGGCCGGAGCGCCACAAGCCGGCGATCGAGGCGGCGCTCGACCGCTTCGAGGCGTTTCAGTTCGCCGATTGAGCCCCGCCCCGCCGCCCCGTCCCCGGCCCGGTGAAAGATCGCGGCCTTGCGCCGCGCCTGCGCCGTTGCCAGATGCCTGCGGGTTGGGCAAACCTGCCGCACCCGCTAGGAACGACTGCGACCGATGCCGATCAAGATCCCCGACGACCTGCCCGCCCGCGCCACCCTGGATGCCGAAGGGGTGATGGTGATGCGCGAGACCGATGCGGTGCGCCAGGACATCCGCCCGCTGCGCATCGGCCTGCTGAACCTGATGCCGAACAAGATCCGCACCGAGACGCAGATCGCCCGCCTGCTCGGCGCCACGCCGCTGCAGGTCGAGCTGACGCTGGTGAAGATCACCAACCATGTCGCCCGCAACACGCCGAGCGAACACATCATCTCCTTCTACCGCAACTGGGCCGACATCAGCGGCGAGAAGTTCGACGGCTTCATCGTCACCGGCGCGCCGGTCGAGCAGATGCCCTTCGAGCAGGTCACCTACTGGGATGAGCTGCGCCGCATTTTCGACTGGACGCAGACCAACGTGCACGGCTGCTTCAACATCTGCTGGGGCGCGCAGGCGGCCGTCCACCATTTCCACGGCATGCCGAAATATCCGCTGCCGGCCAAGGCCTTCGGGGTCTACCGCCACCGCAACCTCGCCCCCACCTCGCCCTATCTGCGCGGCTTCTCCGACGATTTCGCGATCCCCGTGTCGCGCTGGACCGAGGTCCGCCGGGCCGACATCCCGCCGGACAGCGGCATCGGCGTGCTGATGGAATCGGACGAGGCGGGGCTTTGCCTGCTGGACGACCCGGCGCACCACTCGCTCCACATGTTCAACCATATCGAGTATGATTCGACGTCGCTCAGCGACGAGTATTTCCGCGACCTCGCCGCCGGCAAGCCGATCGACCCGCCGCGCAACTACTTCCCCGACGACGATCCCAGCCGGCAGCCCGAGAACCGCTGGCGCAGCCACGCCCATCTGCTGTTCGGCAACTGGATCAACCAGCTCTACCAGACCACACCCTTCGAGGTGTCGCGGATCGGCCGCCGTTAGGGGCCGCCCGGCAGCGGGCAGAGTGGCGGCGGGACCGGATGCCTAGGGTGCGACGCCGCCGAGGCGGCAGATGTAATCCCATTCCTGGTCGCTGACCGGCTGCACGGACAGGCGCGAGAAGCGCACCAGCGCCATCCCGGCCAGCTGCGGATCGGCCTTCACCTGCTTCAGGGTCACCGGGGTGGCGAAGGGCCGCACCGGCACCACATCGACCATGCCGAACTTTCCCGTCTCGTCGGTGTGGTCGGGATAGTATTCGCGGGCCACCTCGCAGATGCCGACGATCGCCAGCCCTTCGTTGGAATGGTAGAAGAAGCCCCGATCGCCCAGCCGCATCGCCTTCATGTTGTTGGCGGCCATGTGGTTGCGCACGCCGTCCCAATGCGCCCGGCCGTCGCGCACCAGGTCGTCCCAGGAGAACACGAAGGGCTCGGACTTGAACAGCCAATGGGCCACGGCCTATTCCTCCCCGGTCAGCGGACGGGCCAGCAGCCGCGCCATTTCCGCCTCGATCGCCGCCCCATTCAAGACCGCCGCCACCGCCTCGGCAATCGGCATCTCGACACCGAGCCGGCGCGACAGGCCGACCGCCGCCGCCGCCGTCTCCACCCCTTCGGCCAGCGCCGGCCCGACCGGCTCGCCGCGGCCAAGGGCAAGGGCGGCGGCAAAATTGCGCG
>CAZEQG010000201.1:0-6032 GCA_964514295.1 uncultured Alphaproteobacteria bacterium | reverse complement strand
CCCCCACCCATCCATTCCGCCTCACCCTGAGCCCGTCGAAGGGGGAGGCGGCCGCGCGGACGGTGCCGCGCCTCATGGTTCGACTGGGCTCACCATGAGGCGACTGGGGAGGCGGTGTTCCTGGTTGAAACCGTCCCCACCCATCCACTCCGCCTCACCCTGAGCCCGTCGAAGGGGGAGGCGGCCGCACCGGCGGTGCCGCGCCTCATGGTTCGACTGGGCTCACCATGAGGCGACTGGGGAGGCGGTGTTCCTGGTTGAAACCGTCCCCACCCATCCACTCCGCCTCACCCTGAGCCCGTCGAAGGGGGAGGCGGCCGCACCGGCAGTGCCGCGCCTCATGGTTCGACTAAGCTCACCATGAGGCGACTGGGGGGACGGTATTCTTTGCTGAAGCTGCCTCCACCCTCCCACTCCGCCTCACCCTGAGCCAGACGAAGGGGGAGGCGGCCGCACCGGCGGTGGTGCGGTCAGGTCAGGCTGGCGCAGAAGCGCTGGATGCGCCGGCAGGCATCTTCCAGCACCTCGGTCGAGGTGGCGTAGGAGATGCGGAAATGCGGCGACAGGCCGAAGGCGGCCCCCTGCACCACGGCCACGCCCTCGGCGGCCAGCAGTTCGGTTGCGAACACGGTGTCGTCGGTGATGACCGTGCCGGCCGGTGTCTTGCGCCCGATCAGCCCGGCGCAGGAGGGGTAGACGTAGAAGGCGCCGTCCGGCTTCGGGCAGTTCAGACCCTTGGCCTGGTTCAGCATCGATACCACCAGGTCCCGGCGCTCGCGGAAGGAGGCGTTGCGTTCGCCGATGAAGTCGATGGGGCCGGTCAGCGCCTCGGTCGCCGCCGCCTGGCTGATCGAGGAGGGGTTGGAGGTCGACTGCGACTGGATCACCGCCATCGCCTTGATCAGCGCCTCCGGGCCGGCGGCATAGCCGATCCGCCAGCCGGTCATCGAATAGGCCTTGGACACGCCGTTGCAGGTCAGCGTGCGGTCATAGAGGCGGGGCTCCACCTGGGCCGGGGTGCAGAACCTGAAATCGTCATAGGCCAGATGCTCGTACATGTCGTCGGTCATCACGTGGACGTGCGGGTGGCGGACCAGCACGTCGGTCACCTTCTTCATGTCGGCCCAGGAATAGCCGGCGCCGGTCGGGTTCGAGGGGCTGTTGAGGATGATCCACTTGGTCTTCGGCGTGATCGCCTTCTCCAGCGCCTCCGGCTGCAGCTTGAAGCCGGTCTCCTGCGGGCAGGCCACGATCACCGGGGTGCCCTCGGCGAGCTGGACCATGTCGGGGTAGCTGACCCAGTAGGGGGCGGGGATGATCACCTCGTCGCCGGGGTCGAGCGTCGCCATCAGGGCGTTGTAGAGCACCTGCTTGCCGCCGGTGCCGACGGTCACCTGCGAGGGCTTGTAGTCCAGCCCGTTCTCGCGCTTCAGCTTGGCGCAGATCGCCGCCTTCAGGGCCGGCGTGCCGTCGACGGCGGTATACTTGGTGTCGCCGCGCCGGATCGCCGCGATCGCCTGCTCCTTGATATGGTCGGGCGTGTCGAAATCGGGCTCCCCGGCCGACAGCGCGATCACGTCGCGCCCGGCCGCCTTCAGCTCGCGCGCCTTGTCGGAGATGGCGATGGTGGGCGAAGGCTTGATGCGCGACAGCCGGGCGGCGATGAAGGCCATGGGAACCTCGGGGGACAGCGGAATTGCGGCCGGCAAGGTAGTGCGGCGGCGCCTGCGCATCAAGCCGCGCTGCCACAGTCCTGCCATGATCTATCGTCTTTCCGCCACGCCGTTGCGACGGTTCTGCCGCGCCCCGACGTTTGCCTTGCGGGCGGGACGGGACCCCAAGGAAACGAAAGGCTTCCGCAATGACGGACATGGAACCGGTCTTCAGCCTGCCGCGCCGGCGGCTGGCCCGGCTGATGCTGGGGGTACTGCTGATCGCCACGCTGCTGACCGCAGCCGCCATCGGCGACGGCTCGGCCACGGCGCGGCCGCCGCATCACCCCGCGCAACCCAGCCCCGGCACCGAAACAATGGTCTGAACCTCGGCGCTGCCCCTATCATCGGGGCATGCGCATCCCTTTCTCGCTCGGGCCGATCGGCCGCGCGCTCAACAGCCGCAACTACCGCATCTTCATCACCGGCAGCCTGGTGTCGCTGACCGGCTCGTGGATGCAGCGCATCACCGTCGGCTGGGTCACCTGGGAGTTGACGCATTCCGGCTTCTGGCTGGGCATCATGGCCTTCGCCGATCTGTTCCCGACCGTCGTTATCAGCCCTTTCGCCGGGGCGGTGGTCGACCGGGTCAACCTGATGCGCCTGGTCAAGGTGACGCAGGCCCTGGCGATCGCGCAGTCGGCGGCGCTGGCCGGGCTCAGCCTTGCCGGCATGCTCACGGTCGAGCTGCTGCTGGGGCTGGTGGTCTTCCTTGGCGTCGTCGCTTCCTTCTACCAGCCGGCGCGGCTGTCGATGATCCCGCAGCTGGTGGCGCGCGAGGACCTGTCGGCGGCAGTCGCGGTGCAGGCGGTGGTGTTCAACATCGCCCGCTTCATCGGTCCGGCCGTGGCCGGGGTGATGATCGCCGCTGCCGGCGCGGGCTGGGCGTTCGCCGCCAATGCGCTGACCTATGCCGTGTTCCTGCTCGCCCTGCACCTGGTCAGCCTGGCGGCGGAGGACAAGTCGGCGGTAAGGGCCAAGGGCATCGGGGCCAACATCATGGAAGGCTACGCCTATGCCTTCCGCCATCCCGGCATCGGGCCGACGCTGCTGTTGATGCTGGTGGGCTGCGTTCTGGTGCGCGCCGTCTTCGAGCTGCTGCCGGGCTTTGCGGGGGCGGTGTTCCAGCGCGATGCCGAGGGGCTCGGCATGATGGCGGCGGCGACCGGCTTCGGCGCCGTCGTCTCCGGCCTGTGGCTGGGCCGCCGCCAGGGGATCGCCGGGCTGACCAGGCTGTCGCTGGCGAACATGATCCTGTGCAGCGCCTTCATCCTGGGCTTTGCCGCCACCAGCAATTTCTGGCTGGGCCTTCTGTTCCTGGCGATCGGCGGGGTCAGCCTGGTGCTGAACGGGGTGAGCGCGCAGACCCTGGTGCAGGGTGCCGTCGACCCCGCCTATCGCGGCCGGGTGATGGCGACCTATGGCATGCTGCAGCGCTCTGGCCCCGCCATCGGGGCGCTGGCCATGGGGGCGGCCTCCGAATGGGTCGGCCTGCAATGGCCGCTGGCCGTTGGCTGCGCCATCTCGCTGGCCTTCGGCCTGTGGTACTGGCGCCATCTCGACCGCATGGCGGCGGCGCTGGAGGGGCCGGGCCGGGGCGGCGGTGCGGCGGCTTGATCGGGATCAAGGGCGCGGCCGCCGGTGGCGGCTAACCTCAGCGGACCGAACGCCAGGGGCACCGCCCGGGAATACCGCCATGCCGCATTATCATGCCGTCGTCTGGATCGATCACGCCAGCGCCCGCGTCTTCGCCTTCAACGCCGAGGATGTGGAGAAGCAGACCATCCGCAGCCACCATTCCCACCGCCAGGTCCACCACCGCACCGGCACGCTCGGCACCGGGCGGGAGGACGACGATCTCGACTACTTCCGCGCCGTCGCCGACGCGCTGGCCGAGGCCGCCGAGGTGCTGGTGATCGGCCCGGCCCAGACCAAGACCCGTTTCGCCGCCTGGGCGGAGGCCCACGACGCCGGCCTGCGCGCCCGCATCCTGGCGGTCGAGCCCGCCGACCACCCGACCGATGCGCAGGTGGTGGCCCTGGCCCGGCAATACTTCCGCGCCGCCGACCGGATGCGCCCGCAGCGCTGAGGGCGTGAGCGGCCAGCGGCGCAGCGGCCTCCGTTCACTTTACGTTTCGCCGTGGCTGCTCTATCTTCTGGCGCATGACCGCGCTTGCCCCCGACACATTGCCGATGCTGGCCGCCCGGCCGCCGCTTGCCGCCGAGTTCGGCGATCCCGGGGTGCCGTTCCGCATCGTGTCCGATTTCGCGCCCGCCGGCGACCAGCCGCAGGCGATCGCGGAGCTGACGGCGGGGCTGAAGGCGGGGGAGCGGGACCAGGTGCTGCTCGGCGTCACCGGCTCGGGCAAGACCTTCACCATCGCCCATGTGATCCAAGAGGTGCAGCGCCCAACCCTGGTGCTGGCGCCGAACAAGACGCTGGCCGCCCAGCTCTATGGCGAGATGAAGAGTTTCTTTCCCGACAATGCGGTGGAGTACTTCGTTTCATACTACGATTATTATCAGCCCGAAGCCTACGTTCCCCGCACCGACACCTATATCGAGAAGGAATCCTCGATCAACGAGCAGATCGACCGGATGCGCCATTCGGCCACCCGGGCGCTGCTGGAGCGGCGGGACGTGATCATCGTCGCCTCGGTCTCCTGCATCTACGGCATCGGATCGGTCGAGGACTATTCCCGCATGGTGCTGGGGCTGAAGAAGGGGATGCGGGTCGACCGCAACCACCTGCTGCGCCAGCTCACCGACCTCCAGTACAAGCGCAACGATGCCGGCTTCGGGCGCGGCACCTTCCGGGTGCGCGGGGATTCGGTGGAGATATTCCCGGCCCACTATGAGGACCGGGCCTGGCGCCTGTCGCTGTTCGGCGACGAGATCGACGCCATCCACGAGTTCGATCCCCTGACCGGGGAGAAGACGGTGGCCCTTGAGGCGGTGCGCGTGTTCGCCAACAGCCACTATGTCACGCCGCGGCCGACGCTGGATCAGGCGATCCGCCAGATCAAGGTCGATCTTGCCGCCCGGCTCGCCGAGTTCACCGCCGCCGGCAAGCTTCTGGAGGCGCAGCGCCTGGAGCAGCGCACCAGCTTCGACATCGAGATGATGGCGGCGACCGGCTCCTGCGCCGGGATCGAGAACTATTCCCGCTACCTCACGGGCCGCAAGCCGGGCGAGCCGCCGCCGACGCTGTTCGAGTACCTGCCGGCAGACGCGCTGCTGATCGTCGACGAGAGCCACGTCACCGTCCCGCAGATCGGCGGCATGTTCAAGGGCGACTATTCGCGCAAGTTCACCCTGTCGGAGTTCGGCTTCCGGTTGCCGGCCTGCATCGACAACCGGCCGCTGAAGTTCGAGGAGTGGGACGCCATGCGCCCGCAGTCGATCTTCGTCTCGGCCACGCCCGGGCAATGGGAGCTGACGCGCACCGGCGGCGTGTTCGTGGAACAGGTGGTCCGCCCGACCGGCCTGATCGATCCGGTATGCATCGTCCGCCCGACCGAGCATCAGGTGGACGACGTGATCAGCGAATGCCGGGAGGCGGCGGCCAAGGGCCAGCGCGTGCTGGTCACCACCCTGACCAAGAAGATGGCCGAGGCGCTGACGGAATACATGCACGAGGCCGGCATCCGCGTGCGCTACGTCCATTCCGACGTCGACACGCTGGAGCGCATCGAGATCATCCGCGACCTCAGGCTTGGCGCCTTCGACGTGCTGGTCGGCATCAACCTGCTGCGGGAGGGGCTCGACATCCCGGAATGTGCGCTTGTCTGCATCCTCGACGCCGACAAGGAGGGCTACCTGCGCTCGCGCACCTCGCTGGTCCAGACCATCGGCCGGGCGGCGCGCAATCTCGACGGAAGGGCCATCCTCTACGCCGACAAGATGACCGACAGCCTCGACTACGCGATCTCGGAGACCAACCGGCGGCGCGAGAAGCAGCAGGTCTACAATGCCGAGCACGGCATCACGCCGGAAAGCGTGCGCAAGCGCATCACCGACGTGCTGGAAAGCGTCTACGAGCGCGGCGACCACGTCACGGTCGACACCGATGCCGCCGAGGGCGCGCTGGTGGGCAAGGACCTGCGCGCCGTGATCGCCGATCTGGAAAAGCGCATGCGCGCGGCGGCCGCCGATCTGGAATTCGAGGAGGCGGCCCGCCTGCGCGACGAGATCAAGCGGCTGGAGGCGAGGGAGCTGGAGGTGCCGATCGGCAATGTGCCGATGGGGCTGGGCCGCGGCCGGGCCGAGCCCGAAGGCGCCGGCCCCCGCGCCCGGGCCAGGGCGCGAATCAAGGCGCCG